>DATMUN010000034.1:0-8169 GCA_035563895.1 Occallatibacter sp.
GCAAGCCGCTGTTGCAGGGGAGTGACTATTTTCAACACCCTGAAGATTCAGCGCTTTCAAAATTTGAATGCACACCTTTCAGTGCGTTTAAACTGGAAGTGTGGAAGATACTCAGAACCAAGCCAAACCGAGGCCTGCCGGTCCCGCCCTGCGTTTCGTGGCGGCTGCGCTGATCCTGCGTGAGGGTCGGGTTTTGATCTGCCAGCGCCGTCCCGATCAGCCTATGGCGCTGCAGTGGGAGTTCCCGGGCGGCAAGATCGAGCCTGGCGAAAGTGCCGAGCAGGCACTGGCGCGTGAGCTGAACGAAGAACTCGGAATCAACGCCACCATCGGCGCTCAAGTGACGCATGTGCGTCATAACTATCGCCACGGTGGCGCTGTCGATCTACGCTTCTTCGCGGTAAACGAGTTCACGGGAGAGCTGGAGAATCGCATCTTCCATCAGCTCAAGTGGGTCAAGCTGGAAGAACTGCCGGGCTACGACTTCCTCGCCGCCGATCGCAATCTCATCAAAGATCTGGCCGCAGGAAAACTCCTCTAGCTTGCTGTTACGCCACCGACCGTAGCTATCTGCGCATCAACGCCGCCCCAGTACATCACTCCACGTCGTTCGGGCCTTCGAGGCTTCCGTACCAGCAAACCACGCGTCCCTCGGCGTCGAGCCGTGGAGCTCCGCGTGCCCGCAGTCGCTTCCACTCCGCCTCGGGCGAGCGCCTCACTCGATAACTCACATCGATCGGCTCGAGCGTGGCAAAGCTGTGCTGCATCGCAGCTCGCACCAGCTCTACATCGTCCGGATGCAACGACTTCAGCCAGCCGAACCCTCTCCATTCGTCTCCCCTTGTGCCGGTCAGTTCCAGCCAGCGGCGGCTCACATCCAGCGCACGCCCCTCCGGGTCGATGATCCAGGGAATGTGCGGCAGCAGCTCCAGCATGTAGCGAAAATGTTCTTCACTTGTGCGCAGCGCTTGCTGCGCCTGCTTCATCGGCGTCACGTCAATCATTGCTACAGACACGCCGACCACCTCCCCCGCTTCGTCCCGCGCAGGTTCATAGGTCAACAGAACGGTGCGTCCGGGGTTCGGCCCTGCCGCAGGCTTGGTAAGTTCGACTCCTGTAATCGACTCGCCTCCGAGCGCCCGCGTAATGAACGGTTCGACCTGCGCGAAGAATTCCGGAATCATCTCCTCCACAGTTCGTCCCAGATGCTCCAGAAGTGGACGTCCATTCATGTTCGCGAGTCGACGGTTCAGATACACGTAGCGCATCTCGCGATCCAGAAATGCGAGCCCTACCGGCGCACCGTCATACACTGCCTGTAAATGCGCCAGCCGCTGCGAAGGCTGCCACTCCAGACCGCTTGTGGAGTCGCTGGCGCGCGGTTCGCTTCGCGACACCGCCGTTGCGCCGGACCACGTGCGCGTCGCGGCGTCGCGTAGTGCATGTGCCGGCACAGGTTCACCAAACAACCACCCCTGCCCCAGGTCGCAGCCCATCCAGCGCAGCTTTTCAGCCTGCTCGCGCCTCTCCACGCCTTCGGCCGCTGTCTGCATTCCGAGACTTTGCCCCAGGCCAACAACTGCCGCCACAATCTTGCGGCTGTCGCGCCTCTCCAGCATGGTGCTCACAAAGCTTCGATCAATCTTCAACTCGTCGAACGGCAGCGCGTTCAGTTGTTTCAGGCTGGAGTAGCCGGTGCCGAAGTCGTCCAGCGCAAGCTTGCAGCCCTTCAACTTCAAGGCTTCCACCGTCTTCCGCGCGCGATCCACATCGTCGGCCAGCGCAGTTTCTGTTACCTCCACAATCAACTGCTCCAGCGAGAAACCATTTTCCGCAGCGAGCCCGGCGATTTGTTCCGCAAGCGCCGTGTCATGCAGTTGCACCGGAGAGATATTGATCGAGAGAGAAATGCGCGGCGGCATCGCCCGCATCGCCGTGAAGGCCTGCCGCAGCAACAACTGCGTCATCGGCCCGATGCAGTCGTCGCGTTCCGCAATCGGAATGAACTGAACAGGCGGAATCCAACGCTGCCGCCGGTGGTGCCAGCGCGCCAGCATTTCAAACCCCTGCAGCTCGCCCGTGCGCAGATGCACGAGCGGCTGAAAGTACGGCACAAACTCGCCGTGTGCAATGGCCCGGTCAATTTCCTTGCGATTGATCTCCATGGCCGACCAACTTTACAGACGAAAAGTATTAAGCCTCTGGGTTTTCCTTATGCTCGTGAATCGTTATCCAGAACGCTTTTACTGCATTTTTAGTGCCCCGGAATCATACCCCAGAGCATAACAAGCGTCATCAAAATCACGATTGCACTTGTTCCCCAGGCAATCCAGTTCCACAGCCGCGAATTCTTGTGATCGCCCATCAAATCAGACCGATTGATCAGCAGCAGCATCAGCACGATCACCACCGGCAACAGAACACCGTTCAGCACCTGCGACAGGATCGCCACGTTAATCAGCTGCGAGTCCGGCAACACCAGCACCGTCACCGCTCCGCCCACGATCAGCAGCGTGTAGAGCCAGTAGAAAAACGGTGCCTCCTTGAAGTTCTTGTCCACACCCGACTCAAGCCCCAGGCCCTCGCACACGGTATACGCAGTAGAGAGCGGCAGAATCGATGCAGCAAACAGCGACGCATTGAACAGGCCAAACGCGAACAGCAGGAATGCGTAGTCTCCCGCCAGCGGTCGCATCGCTTCGGCCGCGTCGCTCGCCACCTGGATCGCGCCCATCCCGTGCACATAAAGTGTCGCCGCACACGCCACCACGATGAACCACGCCACAATGTCAGTGAAGAAGCTCCCGACCACCACGTCCAGCCGCGAAGCCGCGTAGTCCTTCACGCGGATGCCCTTCTCCACAATCGACGACTGCAGGTAGAACTGCATCCACGGCGCAATCGTTGTGCCCACCACTCCAATCGCCATGTAGATGTAGTCCTTGTTGTGCCACACGCTCTTCGACGGCATCTGCACCGTCGCCCGCAGCGCCTCGCTCCAGCTTGGCTGCGACAGCACGCCCGCAAAGATATACGCGATATACACGAGCGACGCGATGAGGAAGATCTTCTCCGTGCTCTTGTAGTCGCCACGAAATACCAGAACCCAGACCAGTGCCGCACAGATTGGCACGCTGATGAACTTGGCAACATGGAACAGATGCAGAGAGCCTGCTATTCCGATGAACTCCGTGACCACGTTCGTGTAGTTCACGATGACCAGCAGCATCATCAGCACGAACGTCAACCGCAACCCGAACTCCTCGCGGATCAGGTCGCTCAAGCCCTTGCCCGTCACCACGCCCATGCGCGCGCACATCTCCTGCGTCACAATCAGCGCCAGCGTGATGGGAAGCATCATCCAGAGCAGGCCGTAGCCGTATTGCGCGCCTGCCTGGGAGTAGGTGAAGATCCCGCCTGAATCGTTGTCGACATTGGCGGTAATGAATCCGGGGCCGAGAACGGCCAAAAACAGCAGGATTCGAGTTCGCCAGCGCTTCAACATTCCGTGCGGGTTCCTATGGAGGGTTCATTAGTCTTGTTCCTCTTCGACCATATCAGGCAGGGGTGCCGGGCGGGCAACTGGCCCCGCAGGTTTAGACTGTCTTCGCCTCGCGCGCACCTTATGCACGTTGCTCCAACCAGTTGCCCTTCAGGAGAACACCATGCCGTCGAAGAGCCCCATCGACTCCCTGCAATCACGACGCAAAATGCTCGCCACCATGGCATCGGTCGCTGGAGCCGCCACGCTCGCCGCCACGGGCTCTTCGTCAGTTTCCGCTGAGGCGCCTCCGTCCGCTCCCGGCGAGTTCACGCCCGAAGCTCTGTTTGCTCCCGCACGCCTGCGCACATACAAGGCCCAGCGTTCATCGAGTTGGGACCGCTCCGGTGGCAACGCCGATGCGGTGCCGCTGGACCCGGGCAAAGAGGCCGTGTTGCTCGACATCACCGGCGCAGGCGTCGTCACACATCTCTGGTTCACCATCGCCACTGACGACCCGATGCACCTCAAGAACCTCGTGCTCCGTGCCTGGTGGGACGGCGAGCGTACCCCCTCCATCGAAGCGCCCATCGGCGACTTCTTCGGCCTCGGTCTCGGCGAGTACTTCACCTACCAGTCCGAACTCCTCGCCGTCGCGCCCGTCAAGGCGCTCAACTCCTACTTCAAAATGCCGTTCGGCTCCGCTGCGCGCATCAGCGTCTTCAACGAAGGCCCCGTCCGTGTTGGCAGTCTTTATTTCGCCATCGACTATGTAACGTTGCCTGCTCTCCCTGCCGGCCTCGGCCGCTTCCACGCGCAGTATCGGCAGGCCGCCCCCTGTCCCGGAACCACGAGCGACTGGCAACACAACTGGGACCCCGCCGCCAACGACGTGAAGAATCTCTCAGGCAAGGACAACTACGTGTTCCTCGAGGCCGAAGGCCGCGGTCACTTCGTCGGTGTCACACAGTCCATTCTGCAGAATCAGGAGGGCTGGCCCGGCGAAGGCGACGACATGATCTTCATCGATGGCGACCAGCAGCCCACCATCAACGGCACCGGCACCGAGGACTACTTCAACGGCGCATGGGACTTCGGCTTCCAGTCCTTCGGCTATCAGCACAACGGTGCGCCTTACATGGTCGATCCCGAACGCATCGGCGGTCGCTACTCGCTCTACCGTTGGCACACTGAGAGCCCCATCCCGTTCGAGAAGTCGATCCGCGTCACCATCGAACACGGCCACGCCAACTGCCGCTCTGACAACTTCTACTCCACCGCCTACTGGTACCAGACCGAGCCGCACGCGCCGTTCCCGGCTCTGCCCAAAGCCGCCGACCGCATCCCGCGCGTCATCGCCGTAGGTGGCCCCGGCGCGAAGAAGTCCTGGAGCTAATCTCATAAATGGCTTTGTGAAAGGGCACGACTTCAGTCGTGCCGATGAAGACCGCAAAAGCAGTGGGCTTTAGCCCCTGAGGGATGTTTTTCCTCGGCGTGCGGCCATTTATGAGACAGCCTCTAGATCATTGCCGCATCATCGCACCAAATAAAAGAGCTCAGGAGCGCTTGCTCCTGAGCCCTTCTCGATTCAGCGATGAATGACTACGCGGTAGCCGCCAGCGACATCGGCATCGGCTGCTCTGCCACCTTCTCGCCCAGCAGCGTCTCCACCACGTGCGCCGCCGAGTAAGACGTCTTTCCCGGCTCAAGGTACTGCACGATCGTGTTCAGGTCGTCGCCCACTGTAATCATCGGCGGCTCTACTGTTCCATCCGCGCGCATCTGGCCGTGGCCCACGTTTGCCAGCAGCGCATTGCACAGGCACTTCCGGCCTACCGTATCCTCGACTTTGCCGCCCCTGGCCACGTACGTTGCCACCGGCTCAGCCGAGCAGCGATATCCAAGCGATCCATCTACCGACTCATACGCCTCGCGCAGATAGCCCAGATCGCACACCCGCTTCCGCGCCTGGTACACGCCCTCGTCCGATCCGCTTCCCTCGAGCTGTGCCACCTTGAACGGAAACCCGGTCGGAGAAGCCAGAGGATCGGTGAACACGTCACCCGTGCCCGCCGCCGCCTGCTCGATCAACCGGTTCTTCAGATCAGGCCGCAGCCCAGACTCTTCGCTGAACGCAAACGCCGTGCCTACCTGCACGCCCGCCGCCCCCTGCTCCAGTGCCTCACGCAGCTTGTCCGGGCTGCCGTAACCGCCCGCGAGCCAGAACGGAACGCCCAGTTCCGCCATCTCCGCTGTGTTCACGCGGTCGCGCTCGCCATATACAGGCTCGCCCTTGTCGTTCAACTGCACCTTGCCGCGCGGCGGCGCATTGTGCCCGCCCGCCGTCGGCCCTTCAACCACAAATCCGTTCACCTTGCCGTTGGCCCGGCGCAGCATGTTCGTCGCCAGCGTATTCGACGAAACGATCGCCAGAAAGTTCGGCCGTTCCAGCTTCGGCAGCGGTCCCTCCACGAAGTCAGCCGGATCGAACCGCATCATCGTATCTGTGCCCGCCGAGGCGCCCGCCACTGCAAGCTTGTACTCCGAGTGCTTCTGCATCGCGTATGCGTCCAGCACTCCCGGAATATGCAGCGGAATGCCCGCGCCCATCAGCACGTAGCCCACACCGGCCAGCATTGCGCCGTAGATTGACGCCAGATGCGGCAGCTGCACCTTCTCCAGAAAGTTCACGCCTACCTTGTTCAGGTGCCCTTCGCGCGCCAGAAAGACCTCAACGAAGTTCGACACCATGCACAGCTCTACCAGCTTTCGCGGGTCGATCCTCTGGTGCATTGGCAGGTTCACATACGACTTGCCCGCAGGCTTGCCGCCCGGCACGAAGTACTCGTTCCACACACGCCGCGCCATCTCTGGGAACGGAAACGCTTCCACGCCCCGCCGCATATAGCCGCCCTTGTCGCCATCCTGCAGCCGGCGCACAAACAGGGCGTCGAGCGCCGTGCCGGAGACGACGCCGAGTTGTCCAATGCGGGAGACAGCATTTGCCAGGCGCCAGTTCGAGACGCCTACACCCATGCCCCCCTGAATAATCTTCGGGAGCTGAAACATACTTGAATTCTTTCACAAAAAGTGCCCGAGCACAGGCAATTCTTGGCGGTTGGTAATACCCGCAGGAATCAGGACTTACAGCTTCTCCCGCAGAAATGCGATCACATGGTCCGCCTGCACCACTCCCACCATGCGGTTCTGCTGGTCCAGCACCGGCAGCGCGTGCAGGTTGTACTTGTCGAACATCTCCGCCAATTCGTTCTGTTTCAGGTCCGCCGGGCAGCTCAGAAACCGCGGTTCCGCCAGCACTGAAAGCCGTGTCTCCGGCTGCGCCATCACCAGCCGCGCCAACGAAATCGTGCCCCGCAGCACCTGTTTCTCGTCCAGCAGGTAGATCTCCGTCACGCTCTCGGGATCGCCGTCAAACGCCCGTAACGCCCGCACCGCATCCGCTACCGCGGTATCCACGCCAACTGCCACAAAGTCCGTCGTCATGGCGCCCGCAGCGGAGTGCTCGTCGAACTCTAGGAGCTCGGCCACCTCCTGTCGCTCCTCGGGCTCCATCTCCTCCAGAATCGCGTCGGACTGCTCTTCAGGCAGTTCGGCCAGCAGGTCGGCGGCTGCTCCCGGGTCCATCTCCTCCACAATGTCCGCGATCCGCTCCTGGTCCAGCTTCTCCAGCAGCGACTTCTGCAGTTTCGGGTCGACCTCTTCCAGGGCCTCGGCGGCCACCTCTTCGTCCAGCGACGTAAACACCGCGTCGCGCTCCGCCGGAGCCAGGTCCTCCAGAATCTCCGCCAGGTCCGACGGGTGCATCTGCGCCAGCCGCTCGTGCTCGATACGCAGCTTCACACGCCGCGCCGGGTCCACCTCGATCACGTCCACAAAGTGCCAGGGAATGCCCCGCTCGCGGAGCCGCCGCGACACCGTCTCCAACGTCACCCGCGGTAGCAGCCCCTTGAACACCCGCCGAAACGCCCCGCGCAGGCCCACATCCACCTCGGCCACGCGCAGCAGGTGCGCTGCTCCCTGCCCCATCCATTCCAGATCGACATCATTAACCCGCACCACCTTGCGCCCGTTGATGTCGATAATCTGGCGATCGATCAGGTCCTGTTGCAGAAACAGAAAATTACCGTGGTCCCCCAGCGGCTTCAGCTCGTCCGTCGAACGCAACTCCAACGTCCCAGCCGGAGTCTCCAGCACATCATGCGCAGGCACCAGGAAAAGCCCCGCCCGCGACTTCAGCACCAGCCCGGCCACTTTTCCCGCATCGTGCCCAGTAGCCACAGCAACGTCTTTGAGCTTCCCGCGCACCTGCCCCTGCGCATCCGTAATCGGAGTCCCCAGCAGGGCCGTCAGGCTGACACGGGTAGTAGTGCGCGCATGCATGCGATGAGTGTAGTCGGTCAGGCCCCTTCTCGACTGTGCTGGTCCGTGGCTTGAAACATCCTCCGGAACCCCGCAATGCAATACGGTTCTTGACACATTGCGCCCGACCGCTGAAACTGCCCCTACAGCAGAATCCGAGTTGCTCTACCCTGAGTCACATCTGTCCGAGTGGCTCTTTCCTCAAGAAAGAGCTACCTCATGCACGATCGAATTGAGCACTTTGACTCGGATTCCGCTCGAAGATTCCTCAACGGTTCGGCGCAGGCGTGCGGTTCCGCTAGAGGTGG
>DATMUN010000035.1:0-5322 GCA_035563895.1 Occallatibacter sp.
AGGTCGGAGAGGAACTGCACGGTGCCGTCGAGACCCTCCGCGGCGACAGGATCGGCGGGGCCTTTGGCTGCAAGCTCGAGTGTGTCGAGGATCTGCGCGCGCGAGGCTACGAGCCAACAGAGGGCGTCTGCCATGGGGAAGGTCACGCCCTGGCGCTGTCCGTGGTAGAGCTTGGCGCCTGCGGCGTCCGTCGCGGTCTGGAGATGGTTGAGTGTCCAGAGCCACATTTCAAACGCGGAGGCCAGCGCGCAGACGCCAGTGCCGGGGTGCGTGGCGGCGATGTGGCGCATCTCGCGGATCCATGTGCGGACCTCGGCAAGGAAGACCTCGGAGGTCATGGTGATTGTGAGCTGGCGTCGTTGTACGGCCTCGGGGCCCTCGTATGTCGCTTCGAGCTGCGCGTCCATCCACTTGGAGGCGAGGAAGCCGGGGCAGTCTTCTGTGATGCCGTAGCCGCCCATGAGGCTGACGGCTTCACGCATCATGTTGGCGCCGTGTCCAGTGTTCCAGAGCTTGGTAGCGGGGCAGAGGACATTGGCCTCGGCGTCTTTGAGAACGTATTGCACGAGCGGGTCGGACTCGATTTCAACGCGGCGTGGATCGTCTGCGCGCAGGCGGAGAGACTCGATGGCGAGTTTCTCGGACTCGCGGAGGGCCTTCATCTCAGCGCGACCGCCGGTGACGCCGCGTTTGGCGAGGATTGCGGTCTTCTCCTTTTCGATGGGGTCAAGCTCATCGAAAAGGCGCGCGGCGGCAAAGCCGAGCGAGGCAGCGGCTTCACCCGCAGCCCACACATCGACGAGGCGATGGAGGGCGTCTTCGCGTTGCTGGATGCCCTGCTCGTAGCGAATGGTGCCGGGCTTTGCGCCCTCGGCTCCGCGGAAGCGACCGCGCTGATAGCGAATGACGGGCTCGATGGCAGAGAGCAACTTTGCAGCGGTCATGAGGCCGACGGTAACGCGCGTGCGGCGGAAGACGGCCTCGATGACTTCAGCATGCGAGAAGTTCGGAACAATGACGCCGTCCTTGACGGTGTATCCGCCAACGATGCGACTGGCTGGAACCTTCATGTTGAAGATGGGGTCGCCGGTGGAGGAGAGCTGATGGACGAGTTTCTTGGTGGCGGTGCCGTGGTCGAAGACGCCTTCGTCGGCGTCTTCGAGGATGACGACACAGGAGCCCTTGATGCGTTCGTCGTTTGAGTTGACGGCGGCGGTGACGAAGTTGGCAAAGGCGATGTTAGTGATGAAGCGGCCGCGTTTGTCGACCAGGAGCATGGGCTCTTCGCCGTCGCCCCACTGGGCGACGCGGAGCTTGCCGCTGAGCATGCCGGTGTCGACACCGACGTAGGGGATGGGCTCGGTGAGCACGAAGGCACCGCGCCAGGGCTTGCGGTCTTCGCCCGGCTGCGGCGGTGCAGAGAGGCTCATGTAACGCTGTGCCTGTTCGGCGGTACCGCGCTCGTGGATGGGAGCGAGAGCAAGGAACCCGGCGAGGCTGGCCGTGGCGGCGCCGCCGTCGACCCAGGCTAGCTCAAAGGCTGCAAGAGCTAAGGCGAGATTCTTGGGGCCGACGATGAAGCCGCCTTCTTCGGGTTCCATAAAGGCTGCGGTGATACCGGCGCGGTCGAAGGCCTCGAGCATGGCGGCTTTGGCGGGTGTCCACTCGTGGGTGTTGCGTTCGCCGGAAGCGACCAGTTGCGCGACCGTAGTGCGGGCAACGCCGCGGGCCGACTGCAGGAGCATCTGAAGGTCGTAACGGTCGGAGTAGCGCCACTGGATTTGGCGGACGGCATCACCGGGCAGTGTGAGCATGGTGGGAGTTGCAACAAGGGTCGCAGAAGACATGGAAGGCCTAACCTCCGGCAGCGGACTAATTCTGCCTGAGTGACTATGGCGCGTGGTGTGACCCGTATCACGAGCAGTGTTAGGGGGATATGTGAGCAAGATCACGAGGAGGGAAGGAAAAATAAAGGATGCTAAAGCCCGCTGTTTGTGCGGTGATACACGTATTTTTCTTCTCGGACGGTGATTTATGACCGGGCACCTGTGACTCGTGTCACAACGTCGTAATTTGCGACAGGGTTATCAAGGCTGAAGTACCGAAAGCAACCGAGGTTCCGGTACAGGAGCGAAATGATGAAGAAATTGTTTCTGGTTGCAGCAGCTTTCTTACTTGTTACCTGGATGGCGGCTCCTGCATTTGCAGAGGGCGGTGCGGACTACAAGGCGAAGTGCGCGATGTGCCACGGAGCGGACGGCCTGGCCGCCACGCCGATGGCGAAGAGCATGAAGGTTCTTTCGTTCAAGGACCCGGCGATGGTGAAGGCGACCGATGCGCAGTTCATCGAATCGACGAAGAATGGCAAAGGGAAGATGCCCGCGTACGCCGGCAAGCTGACCGATGCACAGATCAAGGACGTAATTGCATTCATCCGCACGCTGCAGAAGTAATTGGCAGTACAAACGAGCGGATTGGAAGTGAGGCGGGAGATCGAAGCGGAATGAAGGCCGCGGCTGGATATTGTGGCGGTCGGGCTTCGATGGCGTAGCTCTTTTGTGTCTTCCAATCCGCATCATCTGCAAGATGCAACGGGCCGGACGGCGGTGAAAGCAAGTTATGGCTTGAGACGCGCAGAGCCCAGACGTTCGCAGTTCTTCGGAGCCAGTATGAGATTGAAGTATTTAGCCACAGTTCTTCTTGGGGCGAGTTTTCTTGCGTGGGGTGGGGGAAGCGTTTTCGCCCAGAGTTCAGAAGAGTGTCTGGCTTGCCATGGCGACTCTTCAGCGCAGGATGGATCAGGCAAAAGCATTGCTGTCGACGGCAAGGTCTTTCATCAGAGCGTTCACAGCAGCATGGAGTGCAAGAACTGCCACGCTGATATCAAGAGCTATCCGCACCCGGACAAGGTGCTGAAGGTTGATTGCTCGAAGTGCCATGCGGATGAAGAGGCAATCCTAAAAGACAGTGTGCATAAAGACGGCGCGGAGCATCCTTGCACGAGCTGTCACGGAAGCGCGCACACAATTTTTCCGAAATCCGACCCGCGCTCGGCGGTGTATGCGCTGAATGTTCCTAAGACCTGCGGAAACTGCCATGGGAACAAGGGCATGGCGGAGAAGCATGGTTTGAAGAGCGTTCTGCCGTCGTACATGGACTCGATTCACGGATTTGCTTTGGGCAAGGAAGGACTGCTGGTTGCGGCTAATTGCAATAGCTGCCATGGCTCCCACCACATTCTGAGCCGTACCGATCCGAACAGCCCTACGAACCGAGTGAACGTGCCAGCGACTTGCGGCAAGTGCCATGCGGGCATCACGGCGAACTACATGGGCGGCGTGCACGGCAAGGCCGTAGCGGCGGGAAACAAGAAGGCTCCGGTTTGCTCGGACTGCCACACGGCGCACGCAATTGAAGAGCCGACGGCGGCGGGATTCCGCATGCAGTCGACGCCAATTTGCGGATCGTGCCACACGGAGAAGTTCTCGACGTATCGCGATACGTTCCACTCGCAGCTTGGTGCACTGGGCGGCTACGTGGAAACGGCGCGGTGCTGGGACTGCCACGGAGCGCATGATGTGCTGGCGACGAAGGATCCGAACTCGCCGGTGAATCCTGCACATCTGGTGCAGACCTGCAGCAAGTGCCACGCAGGTGCGAATGCGAGCTTTGTGCAGTATCAGCCGCACGCGAATGCTCGCAATCGCAAGCTGAATCCGGCGCTGTACTACGTCCGGTTGTTCATGAACATTTTGCTAGTAAGCGTACTGACGTTCTTCCTGATCCACACGATCCTGTGGCTGGTGCGGTCGCGGTATGAACAGGTGAAGAGCAAGGGGACTGAAGGGGGGAAGAATGCCTGAGCTTGAACAGACTTCAACAGTGGGTGAGGCGCAGGCGAAGGCGCGCTTCTTCAAACGGTTCACGCCGAAGCAGCGCTCGATGCATGCAGTGTTGTTCACTACTTTCCTGGGCCTGGCTGCAACGGGGTTACCGATGCGCTTCAGCCAGAGCTTCTGGGCGCGCTCGTTTGCGGCGACGGTGGGCGGCTTCGGTGCGATCATCTTCTTCCATAAGCTGTTTGCCGTAGTGCTTACGCTTGCGTTTCTTGCGCATGTCCGCGAGATCTTCGAGCGCGGCTTGTTGAAGAGAGAGAGAGGCGTGTTCTGGGGGCCGACTTCAATGGTGGCCAACCCCAGGGACGTGATGGACATGGTGAAGCACCTGCGCTGGATGGTGGGGCTTGGCCCGAGGCCGAAGTTTGAGCGGTATGCCTACTGGGAGAAGTTCGACTACTGGGCGGTGTTCTGGGGCATGATCGTGATCGGTTTCTCAGGCTACGCGATGTGGTTTGCGCCGTTCTTCGCGCATTTCCTTCCGGGATGGGCGCTGAATGCGGTGCTGGTGGTCCACAGCGAAGAGGGACTGCTTGCGATCTTGTTCATCTTCTCGATTCACTTTGTGAATACCCACCTGCGTCCGGGGAGCTTCCCGATGGACATGGTGATTTTTACGGGCGTGGAGAGCGAAGAAGAGTTCAAGCATAAGCGGCCGCTCGAATATCAGCGGATGGTTGCAGAGGGCAAGCTGGAGTCGCGGCTTGGCGAGGCACCCGCCGCGTGGTATGTGAACACGGCGCGAGTAATCGGAACGATCGCAGTGGTGGTGGGTCTGGTGCTGCTGGTGCTTACACTGACTGCTTATTTCGACTAATAGTAAGTGAGATAGAACACATTTTGGCCGGAGGCTCAATTGAGCCTCCGGCCATTTTTATGTGGTTGTGACCCGAGTCACTGCACGCAAAACGGCACGGGTATTTTCTCTTAGGCGTGAAGATAGCTGGGATTTGCTGCGCTGTATTTCTCGCACTGGCGTTTGCGCCGTTCGTGTCTGCGCAAGCGCATCACAAGATCAAAAACGAAGAATGCCTCGCCTGTCATCAGGACAAGACGCTGACGAAAGATGTAAACGGAAAGCCGGTCAGCCTCTTCATCGATAGCGGCAAGATGAAAGACTCCGTGCACGGGGCAATGTTCTCGTGCGTGGATTGCCATGCGGACATCAAAGAGTCTCCGCACATGACGACGCCGCGCAAGGTAGAGTGTGCGCAGTGTCACGCAGACGCAGTGGTGGCGTATGGGCGAAGCTATCATGCACGTGCGAACAAGGCTGGCGAGCCAGCGGCGACGTGCGCGAGTTGCCACGGCGATGTGCACCAGATCGTGCCTGCCAATGATCCGCAGTCTCCGGTGAGCCATGCGCATGTTCCGGCGACCTGCGGGGCTTGCCATGGGCAGAAGTTCATTGTGGGGGCGGGAGGAG
>DATMUN010000036.1:0-2651 GCA_035563895.1 Occallatibacter sp.
AGGCGGAAACCGGAACGAGATGCAATCAATTCGCCGAGTTCATTTCGGCGAAAGCGGTTGACGTGTCCACCGCCCTCGAAGAGCCAACGGTACAGGTGATCGCAAAGCCCATGCCCGTCTGGGACAGAGATGAAGAGCCTGCCGCAGGGCTTAAGGACTCGAACGATTTCGTCGAGCGAGCGATGTAACTCCGAGAAGTGTTCGTAAGCGTCTGACGAAACCCTCTTGAAGGGATGCGCGAGGCCGTCGATACTAGCGGCATGGCACGACGACGTAGCACAGAAGAAATTGAGCAAGAGCTGGAACAGTATCGAACGAGCGGTCTCACGCAGATCGAGTACTGTCGGCAAACCGGAATGGTCCTGAGCACACTGGGGCGTTACCTGCGGCGGAGCGGAGTTGAGCCGGAGCGATTGATCCGGGTCAATCTGGAATCGGCGGTGGCCGAATCCGCCGCGTGCTTCGCACTGGTGCTCGGTAACGGGCGGCGAATCGAAAGCGGCTGGCGATTCGGGGAGGCGGAATTAGCCAGCCTGATCCGCGTCGTGGAAGGCGCGTGATGTTCGGCCTGGGGCCTGCAACCAAGATCTACATCGCCGTCGAGAGTGTAGATATGCGGAAGGGATTCGACGGCCTGTACGGGCTGGTGCGCGACCGTCTCGGCGAAGATCCGTTGAGCGGGCACTTGTTCCTCTTCACCAATCGCGGAAGGAGCCGACTGAAGGCCCTGGTGTGGGACGGCAGCGGGCTATGGGTCTGCGCGAAGCGGTTGGAGAAGGGCCGCTTCCGTTGGCCGGCGGCGCAGGACGGGCGGTGTATCACGATGCGGCCGGAAGAACTGGCAATGCTCGTGAACGGGTTGGATGTTGCCGAAGCGAGGCCGCGCAAGAACTGGCTGCGCCGTCTGCCGGCGGCATAAAACATTTCTTCTTGTTTGTGTGTAAAAATAGCTGGCACTTACTCCGTATCTGACTTACAATCTAACTTACTCGATGACTCCTTCCGATCCTCATCCTCGCATCGCCGTTCTCGAACGCGAGTTAGCCTGGGCGCATCTGAAAATCCAGTCGTTGACGGAAGAACTGCGGCAGCAGCGCGTGAAGCTACTGGGGCCGCGCAGCGAAACCTTGAGCGATCTGCAACTCCAACTGCTGGCCGATGAAGAGCCGGGCACAACCCTGGACGAGGTGGAGGCGGAAGCACGGCGCACTCCGCTCCCGGTGGTCCCGCCGCGTCAACGTCGTCCACATCCGGGGCGGCAACGCTTGCCCGAAAATCTGCCGCGTCTCGAGGAAGTAGTCCCCTGCGCGGGGCAAACCTGCCGGAAGTGCGGGGCAGAGACCGCGGTGATCGGTTACGACGAGAGTGAGCAAGTGGATGTACAGCCGGCGCGCTACTTCGTGCGTGTAACCAAGCGCGAAAAGCGTGCCTGCCGATGCTGCCAGGGAGGAACCGTGACTATGCCCCCAGTGGCTCCGCGCATCGTGGAAAAGGGATTGGCCAGCGACCGCGTGGTGGTGGAGACAGTGGTCGCCAAATACGCCGATCATCTGCCGCTCTACCGGCAGGCTGCCATCCTGGAGCGGGAAGCCGGCCTGGAGATTGGCCGGGCGACGTTGGACGGTTGGGTGATGCGCGTGGGGGAAATGCTGCAGCCCGTGGTTTCGGCGATGCGGCAGGATCTGTTGCGCGGGTCATACCTGCAAGCTGATGAAACCATCGTGCCGGTGCAAATGCACGATAAACGGGGCGCGGATCACCAGGCGTACTTATGGCAATACGGCAAGCCGGGAGGAGAAACGGTATTCGATTTTTGCATGGGACGAGGGCGCGAGGGGCCGCAAAAGTTCCTGGGCCAATGGGAAGGCATCTTACAAACTGATGGGTATCAAGCCTACAATACGACGGGTGGGCCGAAGTTAGTGCATGTGGGCTGCTGGGCACACGCCCGGCGTAAATTCGTTGACGCCGTTAAGGTCAATCCAGACGATGGCGCGGCCGTTCAAATGGTGATCCGCATGGACGCCTTGTTCCTGGTGGACCGGGACGCGCGGAAAAAGCAGATGACTGGGGAGGAGCGTCTGGCGGCGCGGCGCCAGCACGCCGAACTGTGGGCCGAAGAGATTCGCCAGGAGTGCGAGAAGCTCGCGGCGACCGTGTTGCCAAAAAGTGCGCTTGGCAAAGCGATCACGTATACCCTGAACCAGTGGCCGAAACTGCGTCGCTGTTTCGACTACGGGGAAGTGGAGTTGTCGAACAACCTAGCCGAGAACTCGATGCGTCCGGTGACGTTGGGCCGCAAGAACTGGCTGCACGTCGGCAGCGCGAAGGCCGGACCCAAGGTCGCGGCGATCATCTCGATTGTCGAATCGTGCCGTAGGCTGGGTGTGCCGGTGAAGGACTATATGCTGGATGTGCTGCCCGGCATGGATCGCCGCAAGCTCTCCGAAATGGCCCAGCTTACGCCTGGTCGCTGGTCGGCCGCACGTACCTGACTACCCTGGGTTCGTCAAACGCTTACGCTGCATCGCGCCGGGCCGAGAGCAGAAAATCGATGCTGGCACCGGCCGAGTCCACCGCCCGATACAAGTACGTCCATTTGCCTTTTACGCGGATGTACGTTTCATCGACACGCCAGCTCTTGTTGGTGG
>DATMUN010000037.1:0-2054 GCA_035563895.1 Occallatibacter sp.
TCGTTGCCGCATCGGCTTCGGCGTCCGCAGTCTTGAAGCCGAGAGCCTTCTTGCCAATGCGCCGACCAACCACGCGCTCCAGACCGACAAATGCGCCACCGCAGATGAAGAGGATGTTCGTGGTGTCGACGGCGGTGAACTCCTGGTGCGGATGCTTGCGCCCGCCCTGCGGCGGAACGTTGGCAACCGTGCCTTCGAGGATCTTCAGCAGTGCTTGCTGCACGCCTTCGCCGCTCACATCGCGCGTGATCGAGGGGTTCTCGTCCTTGCGGCCGATCTTGTCGATCTCGTCGATGTAGATGATGCCCTGCTGTGCGCGCGTTACGTCGCCGTCGGCGGCCTGCAGCAGCTTGAGGATGATGTTCTCAACGTCCTCGCCCACGTAGCCGGCTTCGGTCAGCGTGGTCGCGTCCACAATGGCAAACGGCACGTCGAGCATCTTGGCGAGCGTGTGCGCCAGCAGCGTCTTGCCCGAACCCGTGGGTCCGATCAGCAGGATATTCGACTTCGCCAGTTCCACATCGCTGTTGCGCATGCGGTTCATCTGGATGCGCTTGTAGTGGTTGTAGACGGCAACGGCCAGCTTCTTCTTGGTCTGGTCCTGGCCAATGACGAAGTCATCGAGGAAGCTCTTCACTTCCTGCGGTTTGGGCAGGTGGCCGGCGGCCGCGGCTGGATGCGCCTCACCGCGGTCGTCCTCGAGGATCGAGTTGCAGACCGCCACGCACTCATCGCAGATGTAGGCCCGCGGATAGTCGCTTGGTGACGAGATCAGTTTTGCCACGGCGTCCTGCGATTTATGGCAGAACGAGCAGCGGAGTGCTTCTTCGGGTCCCGTACGCGGTTTCATGTGACTACCCCCTGAAAGTGTTGAGCCCCAGAATCAGTCCGTCCGCTAGGTGCGCGGACGGTCGATGATTTCGTCGATGATGCCGTATTCCTTGGCTTGGTGCGAGTTCATGATGAAGTCGCGTTCCACGTCGTGCTCAATGCGATCCAGCCGCTGGCCTGTGTGCTTGGCCATCAGCGTATTGGTAATCTCGCGGATGCGGAGAATCTCGCGCGCGTGGATGTCGATATCGGTCGCCTGGCCGCTCAGTCCGCCCATGGACGGCTGGTGGATCAGGATGCGCGAGTTGGGCAGCGCGAACCGCTTGCCCTTGGTGCCGGCCAGCAGCAGGAACGCTCCCATGCTGGCAGCCTGGCCGATGCAGTAGGTCACCACGTTGTTCTTGATGAACTGCATCGTGTCATAAATCGCAAGACCCGCCGTGATGGAGCCGCCCGGCGAGTTGATGTACAGCTGAATGTCCTTCTCCGGGTCCTCGCCGGAGAGGAAGAGCATCTGGGCGACGATGAGGTTTGCCACCTGATCGTCAATGGGCGTGCCGAGAAAGATGATGTTGTCGCGAAGCAGACGGGAATAAATATCGTAGGCGCGCTCGCCGCGACTCGTCTGCTCAACCACCATGGGAACCAGTGCCATTCGCGTCCTTGTTCTACTCTTCCGTCATGGGGCTCAATCGCCCGTTCGTCTCTGGTAACCGACTCGCCCCGGCTGGTTGTACCGGGGCGCATTCAAGCCTGCGTTAAGCAGGCAGCCTTTCATACAGCACATCCGCGGCCTTCTCACGCCGCATTTGTTCCCGGATTCTAGCCAGCCCACCATCCTGCGTCAAACGCTGGCGCAGCTGATCGATAGGTTCACGCGTCTGCAGCGAAGCAATGTAGAGCTCGCGCTCCACGTCTTCGTCGGTGACGGTGATGTTCTCGGCATCTGCAACCTTGTCGAGGATGAGGAACGACTTCACCTCGGCCACGGCGCTGTCGCGCTGCGCGCCGCGCAGGCGCGAGAAGTCCAGCTTGCGCATCTGCTCGGGCTCCATGCCCTGAGCAGCCAGCGCACGCAGGCCACGCTCCAGGCGCGCATCAATCTGGTCCTGCACGAGCGATTCGGGAACCGGGAAGGGATACTTCTCGATAAAGGCAGCCATCAGCCGGTCCTTGGTCTCGCCGGCCACGCTGCGCTTCTTGCGGTTCGCCATGTGCTCGCG
>DATMUN010000038.1:0-2252 GCA_035563895.1 Occallatibacter sp.
CCATGCCGCTTCAGCACCGCCGCGCCCGCCTCCAGCGCCTTCTCGAGCGACGCATGGTAAGCAGCAGCCGTCGCCGCATCCATATGCTCCCACTCGCTCTCCCCCGCGCCTCCATGAATCGCAATCGCCCACCGCGCACTCTGCCGCGCGCCATTCTTAGGTGCAGTTTGTGCAGCGCAAGTCAGAGAGAGTCGCGGCGTAAAGAGAACAACAAGGAGTGTCAGCAGGGAAGCGCCAGCCCAACGCAAAGCATTCATGCGCACCATCTTAAATGTGGGCAAATCGTGATGTGATACGTATCATGACGAATTGTTCATCCTCGCTAACGTTGATGCCTCTCTCTGCGTCCTTCAATTGCACGCCACACTCCGCACGAGGTCAGTCGATTTGTCTCTCAGCATCCGTTTCTTTCTGATGTGCACGTTCATCGCAGGAACCGTCTTGCCGGGAGCAGTGGCATGGACCCAGGCTCCCGGCGCCACCATCTCCGGCACCGTGCTCGACGAAAACGGCGATGTCATTCAGGACGCGCGTGTGCAGCTCTCCCAGGCGCAAGCGGCCGCTCCGCAAGCTGAAACGAACTCCGGAGCCACTGGCCAGTTTGAGTTTCCCCATCTCGCCCCGGGCACATACATCATTACCGTTTCGGGCAAGGCCATGAAGACCTTTGTGTCCGCGCCCATCGCCGTTCAGGCCGACGAGTCGGTGATTGTGCCCAACGTCAAGCTCGGTGTTGCCGCGGCCTCCACTAGCATTACCGTGGTGGACAAGGAGCAGGCCTCCATCGAGCAGGTCCACATCGCCGAGCAGCAGCGAGTATTCAAGGTCTTCCCCAACTTCTACTCAAGCTTCGACTGGAACGCAGCACCGATGCTTCCCAAGCAGAAGTACCAGCTCGCTGCGCGCACACTCATCGACCCGGTCACTTTCCTCGGCACCGCAGCAATCGCCGGTGCCGAGCAATACCAGAACGTCTTCCCCAGCTTCGGCGGAGGTTTTTCCGGGTACGCCAAGCGCTATGGCGCAGCCTACGCCAACCACGCTTCGGCAGAGTTGTTCACGCGCGCTGTGTTCCCCTCGGTCTTTCACACGGACCCGCGCTACTTCATCCAGGGCACAGGCTCGGTGCGCGACCGGTCGTTCCACGCCGTCTCGTCTACCTTCGTCACGCGCGGCGACAGCGGCAAACGCCGCGTCAACTACGCCGAAATCCTCGGCTCATTCTCCGCCGCAGCGCTCTCCAACGCCTACTTCCCAGAGAAGGAGCGCGGGGTCAACCTTGTCCTGGTCAACGGATTCGCCGGCCTGGGCGGCAACATGGTCGACAATGTACTGCGCGAGTTTCTACTGAACCGCCTGACATCGCGCGCCAAGCATTGATCGCACTCTCCATGCGATCGGCACATGCGCTTCAGTCTCTAAGGAAAGTCTTTCGCGTCGCTGCCTTGTAACTACGAGCGCGTCTCCAGTGCCCCGGTCAAGCTCGCCACACGCTCCACGTTGTGGCTCTTGCACCAGCCCGCCAGCCCCTTCGCCAGCCGTTCCGTCGCGCGCGGGTCGGCATAGCTCGCCGTGCCCACCTGCACCGCCGTCGCCCCCGCCAGCAGAAACTCCACCGCATCCTCCGGCGTAACAATCCCGCCCATGCCGATGATCGGAATCTTCACCGCCTGCGCCGTCTCCCACACCATGCGCACCGCAATCGGCTTGATCGCCGGACCCGACAGCCCACCAGTGGTATTCGACAGCCGCGGCCGCCGCGTCTCCGTGTCAATCGACATCGCCAGGAACGTATTCACCAGGCTCAGCGCGTCCGCACCCGCATTCGCCGCCACCTGCGCCATCTTCGCAATCGAAGTCACGTTGGGCGAGAGCTTCACAAACAGCGGCCGCCGCGTAGCAGCCCGGGCAAGCTGCACCAGATGCTCCAGCTCCATCGGGTCCGCGCCAAACGCCATCCCGCCCGCATGCACATTCGGGCAGCTCACGTTCAGCTCGTAGGCTGCAATCCCTTCAGCATCGTTCAGCCGCTCGATCACGGCCACATACTCCGCCGTCGTGTACCCGAAGACGTTCACAATGCAATGCGCCTTCTGGTAGCGCTTCAGTTGCGGCAGCTTCTTTTCGATGAACTCGTCGACGCCGATATTCTGCAGCCCGATGGCGTTCAGCATGCCCGCTGCTGTCTGGATAATCCGCGGGGCCGCGTGGCCCTTCAGCGGCTCGCGCGAAATCCCCTTGGTGACAAACCC
>DATMUN010000039.1:0-3179 GCA_035563895.1 Occallatibacter sp.
AGCCGCGCTCCTGAACAGCAGCGCGGCTGCGGATATCGACGTGCTCTTCCTCGATATCGAGATGCCTGGCATGACGGGCTTCGAGCTGCTGTCTCGCTTGCAGCGGCAGCCGTTTGTCATCTTCACGACTGCATATGATCAGCACGCGCTGCGGGCATTTGAAGCCAACACGATTGACTATCTGCTGAAGCCTATTGACGCCGAACAACTGCGACGCGCTCTCGGGAAGCTGGGACGCGTGCGTCCTGTCGCCAAGGCAGACTGGCAGCTCAGTCCGCAGTTGCCGGAGCTGCTTCGCGGGCTGGCCGCCTCTCTGCAGCGCGCACCAGCGGAGTTTCCGCAGCGCATTGCCTCGCGTGTGGGAGAGCGCATCGTCTTTCTGCCGCTGACTGACGTGACACACTTCCTCGCGCAGGACAAGCTGACGTATGCCGTAACGAACGGGCGAAACCACTGCGTGGACCAGTCGATTGCCGAGCTTGAACGCAGGCTCGACCCGGCGAAGTTTCTTCGCATCCATCGAGGCGCTCTGGTGAACGTGGACTGGGTGCATGAGGTGAACGCGTGGTTCGCGGGCAAGGTGGTGCTCACGCTGAAAGACGCGGCGCATACGCAACTGACCGTTGCACGCGACCGCGTCCGAAGTGTGAAGGAGCAACTTGGGATTTGAACCCTGCTGTCGTGACTAACCGCCGATGTACATGCCGCCGTTCACGTCGAGGACGTGGCCGGTGATGTACGACGCTCCCTCTGACGCGAGGAAGGCGACGGAGTGGGCGATGTCGGCGTCTGTGCCGACGCGACCTGCGGGAATGGTGGCCAGCATGGCGGCGCGCAGCTTCTCGTCGAGCACGGCGGTCATGGGCGTCTCAATGTAGCCCGGCGCAACGGCGTTGACGGTGATGCCGCGCGAGGCAACCTCGCGGGCCAGCGAGCGAGTGAAGCCGATGAGGCCGGCCTTGGAGGCAGCGTAGTTCACCTGGCCCTCCTGCCCGGTGCGGCCCACCACGCTGGAGATATTGACGATACGGCCCCAGCGGTTCTTCATCATGGGGCGCAGCAGGGCCTGCGTCAGCAGGAAGGCGCCGGTGAGGTTGGTGGCGATGACGTCGTCCCAGTCGGCGCGCTTCATGCGCATCATCAGGTCGTCGCGGGTGATGCCGGCGTTGTTCACCAGGATCTCGACCTTGCCGAGTTTGTCGAGGACAGCCTTGGAACCGTTCTTGATCGACTCCTCGCTGGAGACATCGAGCGCGAAGGGCTCGGCGTGGCCTCCGGCGGCGGCGATCTCCGCCGCTACATCGGCGAGCTTGCTCTCATTGCGTGCGGCGAGCGCAACGGTTGCGCCGGCCTTTGCCAGCTCCAGCGCGCAGGCGCGCCCAATGCCCTGGCTGGCCCCGGTGACCAGCGCAATTCTTCCCTGCAAATCGGCCATCTTGCTTTACATCCTCCGGCGCGGCGCTCAGGCTCGAAAACCACGCACGCCCGAAGGCAATTATAGTGACTGGTTCCGGACGCGCGATGCACAGGCGGGCACGGGCGGAATGGCTTATTCTGAAACGCGAGCCCAAGCCCATGACGACCGAGACCGTTTCACCTGTCGCAGTTCGCAATCAAACTGACGTTTTCGCCGTGCACGGCGCCGCACCCGAGGTTCTGGCCTATGCCATGGCCAAGTACTCGCGCTCGGCGTTGTCCATGCGCGAGTCGCTGGCCGAGATCAGCGCGCAGAAGGCGGAGCAGTTCCTGAACACCTTCTACTTCCAGTACGGCCATCGTTCGATTGCCGACCTGGCGCACATTGCGTTTGCAGTGGAGCGACTGAGCCTGATGGCGGCGATTGTGCTGGTGGACGAGCAGCGGTGGGACGGACAGGAGCGCTCCACGCGCTACCAGAACTTCATGAAGTCGGGCTACTACGCGCCGGAGTTTGACGGGGATTCTGCGTCGGCCTCGCTCTATACCGAGACGATCGAGAACCTGTTTGGGGCTTACCAGCGGACCACGGCAGCGGTGCTGGATGCGCTGCGCGCAAAGGTGGCGCGGCCTGACGCAATGAAGCCCGATGCCTATGAGCGGACACTGAAGGCACGGGCATTTGACGTGGCGCGATACCTGTTGCCGCTGGCGACAAACACCTCGCTCGGACAAATTGTAAATGCGCGCACCCTGGAGACGCAGGTGTCGCGGCTCCTGTCGCATCCGGCAGCGGAGATTCGCGAGCTGGGCGTGAAGCTGCGCGACGCGGCGACTGGCGCGGCGTGGAATCCTGACCTGGATGCGGCGGCGGTGAACACGGCGCCGACGCTGGTGAAGTATGCCGAGCCGAACAACTACCAGATGGCGACGCAAAAGGAGCTGACCGCTGCTGCCGCGGAGTTGCTGAAGGGGGTGGCGATTGCGGATGCGCCGGTGGTCGATCTGGTGGAACGGACCGAGTCTCTGGAAGTGGAGTTAGCGGCGACGCTGCTCTACTCGGCTAGTCATTACTCTTATCGTCAGGTGCGCGACATCGTAGCCGGATGGCCGGAGACGCGCATTAGCGAAGTCATCGAGCTGGGCCTGCGGCATCGTGGCCGTCACGATGAGGCACTGCGTGCCTTCCATGCAGGTGCGGCGCTGCGGTTCGATATTTTGATGGACGTGGGAGGCTTCCGCGACATGCACCGGCATCGGCGCGTGACGCAGATATTGCAGAGCTTCACCACGGCGCATGGCTACGAGACGCCGGAGGCGGGCGATGCGGCGGGGCTGGCCGAGGCGGGCATCGTCAGGGAGTATCAGGCGACAGTGGAAGCGGCACACGCGGCCAGCGCGAAGATCGCGGCGGGCGCGGCTCCGGAGGCGGAGCAGTCGGCGCTCTACCTACTGCCGCTGGCGACGCGCATGCGGTGCATGTTCAAGATGGACTTTGCCGAGGCGCAGTACATCAGCGAGCTGCGGTCTGCGCCTGCGGGGCACTTCAGCTACCGGCGGGTGGCGTGGGAGATGTACCTGGCGCTGGGGCGGCAGCATCCCTCGCTGGCGAAGTATGTGCGGGCGACGGACTTTACGAAGCCGATCGATCTGTTGCAGCGGTAGGCGAGTTCACAGTTCACAATTTTGGGGCGGGTCCTTCTGCGTCGGCTGGCTTGTCGCCGAGCAGGGATTCGGCATTCAGGGCGTCGGCGCGGCGAAGG
>DATMUN010000040.1:0-4042 GCA_035563895.1 Occallatibacter sp.
CCCTGGTGTGCAGCACTGTATTCACTGAACCATTTCGAATAAATCGGATACGGGAAGGTCGCGCCCGCACCGGTCAACTTCTGGGCCTGGGCAGCGCTAAACGTCAGCGCCATCATTCCTACGACGAGCAGAGTCTTTTTCACTGGTAACTCCTAGCAGAATTAATGCCGTCTTCGATTCTCTTCGCGGAATGTTACTGGCATTTGAATAACCAGCAGATTCAAGGGGGATTTTTGTTTCAGGAGTGTTAAATGCTTTGTCTGCTTCACTCTGCACTTGTCATCAAAGGCAGCGTGAAATGGAACATGGCACCAGCTCCCAGTTCGCTCTCCACCCAGGCTCGGCCACCATGCGCTTCCACAATGTGCTTCACAATCGCCAATCCTAAGCCCGTTCCACCAGACTCTCGCGAGCGAGCCTTGTCCACGCGATAGAACCGCTCAAAGATCCGCGCCAGGTGCTCTGAAGCGATGCCGGGCCCAAAGTCCTGCACGTAAAAATCGACTTCGTTGCCGCGTTGAACTGCACCCACCACGATTCGCTTCCCAGACTTGCCATACTTCAACGCGTTCTCTACCAGGTTTCCAAACACCTGATTCATGGCATCCGGATCGGCACAGACCATCGCGTCCGTCACCTCGCCGCGCTCGATCAGCACACCGGAGTCCACCACGATCCCTCCGAGCGAATCAATTGCATCCGACACAATTGCCGATGCACGCATTGGCTGCGAGGCCAGCTTGTAATCCGGGCTCTCGACACTGGCCAGCGCCAGCAAGTCCTCAGTGAGCCGATTCATGCGACTCGCGTTCTTCTGGATGATTCCAAGAAATTCGCGCGTGGTGTCGGGATTAGGATTCGAATCTTCGACGAGCGTTTCGACGTATCCCTGGATCGATGTCAGCGGTGTGCGCAGTTCGTGGCTCACGTTCGCGATGAAGTCGCGCCGCGATTTCTCCGCAGCTTCAATCCGCGTGACGTCGTGCAATACGGCCAATGCTCCTCCGCTCGGTAGAGGCGCAGCGTTGATCTCAAATACCCTGCCAGGCGCCATGGAGCTCGCGCGGCCTGAGCGGACCTCACCCTTCTCCAGAGCCGCCTTTACACATGCCAGCAATTCCGGATCGCGCACTGAGTGAACCAGCGGGCGACCTACCCGGATCTGTGTGCCGGCCATCTTCTGCATCACAGCGTTTGACCATCGAACCTGTCCTTCGGCTGTAACGGCAACCACTGCCTCCTGCATCGAATCGAGCATCGTGGCGAGTTCATGCCGGCGGCTTTCGAGTTCAGCGAAGTTCTGCCCCAGCCGTTCCGCCGTCTGGTTCAGCGCTGCCTCCATTGTCGACAGCTCATCGCCTTCAATGTTCGACAGCCGCGCGCTTAAATCTCCCTGCGCGATACGGCGCGCGAATGCCACCACTCGCTCCAGCCGTGACGACATGGACCTCGCAGCCCACGCCGCCAGCGGAAGCGCCAGCAGCAGTGCGAGCCCGCCCGACCACAGAGCGCCGCGCACCATCTGTGGCAGTGACTCTGAGGCAGCATGCACAACAAAATTGCTGAGCAGCAGCTGCATCACTACCGTCTGGAACACCAGCACGAGGATGAACAGCGCCAGCAGTTTGGTGAATATCTTGCGTTTCAAGATTTGCCTGTTTCAGCGCGATTGCGCTATTCGCCTTTGGGGATCTCGAAGCGATATCCCGCGCCGCGAACGGTCTTAAGATAGCGGGGATTCTCGGGGTCGAGTTCGATCTTCTCACGGATTCGGCGCACATACACGTCGACAGATCGCGGCGTAACAAAGCGAGCATCGCCCCAAACCGCGTCCAGCAGATGGTCGCGACTGAAGACGCGCCCCGGATGGCGCGCGAGATAGTCGAGCAGCCGGAACTCGGTGGCCGTAGTCGTCGTAAGCTCGCCGCGCACCTTCAGCTGCATGGCATTTGCGTCAATCACCACTTCCTCAAAGCTGATTACCGACGGCGTTGACGGGCGCTCAAAGCGCCGCAGAACCGCCTTGACGCGGGCAACGAGCTCGCGCGTGGCAAACGGCTTTGTGATGTAGTCGTCCGCACCCAGCTCCAGCCCAAGCACGCGATCGTTCTCGCCGGCACGCGCGGTCAGAAAGATGATCGGTATCGTCGAAAGGCCTGAGTGGGTGCGCAACCTGCGGCACACGTCCAGACCATCTCCACCGGGCACCATAATGTCCAGCAGAAACAGTGCAGGCGGCTGACGCTCGGCGTCTGCAATCAAGTTGGTCGGAGTTGGGAAAAGTCGTGCTGTGAAACCAGCAGCTTCAAGGTGATGCTGCACTAGCCGCGCGATGTCGGTGTCATCTTCCAGTACAAATACAGTCTGGCTCAACCTGTCTGCCCCTTGGCCGGCAGCCATCGAACGGCGTTGCGGAGGCCGCACGGAACTATGAACAGACTACTGCAATGAGGCAAATAAATTGCAAACGTTTCGTGAATTTGGCCAGCCAGCCGTCCGTGCATTATTGTGTGAAGAGTTCATTTTCCTTGACTCTACCCTGTTGTCCTGCCAGACTTTGATGCGATTTTGGCTCCTGCAGCACCGTTGTCCGGAGGCTGAGCCCAGTTCCTCTGCTGAGCGCATGCCTGACCATCTGCCCCTCGACTGCCGACATTGTCCCCTTACTTGCCGACAGCCATAACCAAGGAGAATCCATGAAGAAATTCATTGCGGAACTGGTAGGAACCTTCATTCTGGTGCTGTTTGGCTGCGGTACCGCAGTCGTTGCCGGCGACAAAGTTGGAATCCTTGGCATTGCCTTCGCCTTTGGATTTGCCTTGATAGGCGCAGCCTACGGAATCGGCCCCATCTCCGGCTGCCACATCAACCCTGCCGTCAGCCTGGGTGTCTGGGCTGCTGGCCGCATGTCCACTGGCGAGATGATCCGCTACTGGGTAGGTCAGTTCCTCGGGGGCATTCTCGCTGCCTCTGTTCTGGCAATGCTCGTTGGCGGCATGGGCGGCGGCTACGACATCCACGCCTCTGGACTCGGCCAAAATGGTTGGGGCCCCGGCTACCAGGGTGCGTACAGCCTTACTTCCGCCATCGTGTTTGAGTTCTTCGCGACTCTCATCTTCGTTATCGTCATCCTCGGCTCCACGCAGAAAGCCGCTCCTTCGGGCTTCGCGGGTCTCGCCATCGGCATTACCCTCGTCGTGATTCACATCTTCGGCATCCACGTCACTGGTGTCAGCGTGAACCCGGCCCGCAGCTTCGGTCCCGCTCTGCTCGTCGGCGGCCAGGCGCTCGCGCAGGTCTGGCTCTTCCTGCTCATCCCCAGCATCGCCGGCATCGTCGCCGGTCTGCTCTTCCGCAGCCGCGTGCTTGAAGCAGAATAGATGCAAACAGATCGGGGAGCCGCCAGGCTCCCCGATCTGTTTCAGCTACTAATCCGCTGTAGCAATCTCAGACTCAAACACCACGATGTAATCCACTACCGCCTCACCCCAGCCGTCGATGTGCGCTCGCGCGAGCCACAAACCTCAGCCGTACATAGTCTGCTACCCAGTTGCCGTCCTCATCCTGCAGAGCGCGACTCGCCAGTGCTACGGCCTCACTCACGATCGTCGATCGTAGCTGCTCAGGCACCCCAGCCAATACTCCACTGCGAAATGTCGCAAGCCACGCCGCAAGTCCGCCTTTGCCCAGCGGCGTTGGCCGCGGAATCAGATCTATTCGTTTCACATCAAATCCGTGCGACGTCAACCGCCGCGTGTACGCCGCGGGCGTCGGGTAGTAGTTAACGTCGTCTTCGAGCTCTGCAAGCCCGAACTTCGCAAGCGTGGCAATCAGCGCCACTCGGATCGCCGCGATATTACCGTGGCCGCCCATCTCTGCAATAAATCGCCCGCCCGGTCGCAGCACGCGATACACTTCGCGCATCATCGCATCCTGATCGCGAACCCAGTGCAGAGCCGCATTCGAAAACACCGCATCAAACGATGCATCCTCAAACGGCAACTCTTCAGCGCTGGCCTCAATCACATCGAGCCCGCGAGTG
>DATMUN010000041.1:0-3395 GCA_035563895.1 Occallatibacter sp.
AAAGCCGTTGCGGGTGCGGATGACGCCGGCGATGCGGAATGTACCGTGGCCGATGGGGACCTGCTTGCCGATGGAGGTTCCGAGGAAGCCTGCGGCGCGCTCGCCGAGGACGATGTCGCCGGGATGGCCGAAGTCTTCAGGGTTGCCGGAGATCCATGTGGCTTTGCGTATGCGGGCGTCGTCGCGGGTGATGCCGAAGCAGGTGATGATGGGGTGATCGACGCTGGAGACGACACCGAAGAGGACGGGATCGACGTGCTCGACCATGGACCAGGAGGCGATCTGTGAGGCTGCGGCGGGAGGCACGTCGCTGAAGAAGAGGTCGGAGACGTTGCGCTCGAAGACGATGACCTCTGCCCCACTGGAGAGGATGCCGGAGAACATGCCGATGGCGCCTTGCAGGATGGTGACGACGGTGAGCATGGCGGCAACGCTGAAGGCGATGCCTGCGACGCTGAGAAGCGTGCGGATGCGGTGACGGCTGAGATTGACCAGGATGAGACGAAGAAAGATCATCGCTTTCGATCGATAGGTACAGCGCCTGCGGATTCCAGAAGCTGGTTGAGTTCGTTCTTGAGTACAGCGCGGAATTCGTGGAGGAAGCTAAGGGAACTGTTGATGCGACAGAGTCCGTCGAGAGAGCGGTCGCCGGCAACGATCCAGCGGGAGAGGCGTTCGACTGCTGCGGAGATGCCGAGGAGGACCGCGACGTTGGGGCGGCCGAGGGAAGCGTCGAGGGCGGTGGTCTTTCCGGCTTCGTCGGATGAGTGGAGGACGTCTTTGAGATCGTCGGCGATCTGGTAGGCGAGGCCCCAGCAGAGGCTGATGCGCTGGAGCAGTTGGACCTGGCGCGCGGGCGCTCCGTGGAGGATGGCGGGGAGCGCGAGCGCAAGGGCGATGAGCGGCACGGTTTTGCCGCGAGCGGCGCGCTCTGCGGACTGGATGGTGTGCGGGAGCGCGTGGTAATGCAGGTCGAGGCTTTGGCCTTGCAGGAGGCCGCGCACGCCGAGCTGATGCTCGAGATACTGGAGTGCTGATTGCTGGTGATGTTGCGGAGCGGAGCTGGAGACGCGCCACATGAGCGCGTAGCCGCGATTGATGAGCGCGAGGGCGGAGAGGATGGCCGCGGATTCGCCGTGAGCGCTGTGGACGCAGGGGCCGCCACGACGCGTGGTGGCGTTGTCCATGCAGGGGAGATCGTCGAAGACGAGGGACGCGGTGTGGAAGTACTCGAGTGCGATGGCGAGGTCGATGGCGCGGTGGCGCGTGCTGCCGAATGCGAAAGCTACTTGAAACGCGATCCGTGGGCGGACCATGGAGCCGTTGCGCGAGAGGATGCCGCGCAAGGCATCGGCGAGCGGCGCAGAGAGTCCGGCGGGAAGATCGAGTTGCTGCGCGAAGGCCTGCTCGAGCTCGCCTGGTGCAGGCGTGGGAATCTCAACAGGCATGGGAGTGCTGCGACCGCATTGCTCCCATTGAGGAGCGATTCTAGCCAGACCGAAGTTAGCGTTGACCATAGTTGCGCGTTCCATTCGCCGGATGTGAGTTAGAGACGAAATGAGCGGGCATCGGAAAGCAGAGGGCCACGCATTCTGGATGAAGATTCATTCATCTGGGCGGCGTGTTGCTTGAAGCGGGGTTACAGTGGCGTATCCACGATCAAGAATAGGCCGCTTAAATGACTTGTGCACGACGTGGCGATGACGTTTTGTTCATCTTGATTGGCTGCAAATGTTGTTTGGAATGATGCAATTGGACGAGGCGCGGAGGAGAGAATGCACTAACATTCCTGCATGCGGCTCCTACTGGTGGAAGACGAACGGGACATACAGGCATTTCTTGAGCAGGCGCTGACGGAAGCAGGGTATGGAGTGGATGTTGCCCTAGACGGGCGCACGGCGGAGGAGCTGGCTGCAACGAATCCGTATGACATTTTGATTGTGGACCTGGGCCTGCCAGACCAGGATGGGATTGACCTGATTACGCGGCTGCACCAGATGGGCGTGAAAGCGCCGGTGCTGATTCTATCGGCGAGGCGCTCACTGGACGACCGTGTGCGCGGGCTGGAACAAGGCGGGGACGACTACCTTACCAAGCCATTTGCACTTGCGGAACTATTAGCGCGTCTGAGGAACCTGCTGAAACGCAATGCGCCGCAGGGGAGCGAGACGACGCGCCTGCGCGTGCAGGATCTGGAACTGGATCTGTTGCGGCGGGAGGCGACGCGCGCGGAGCGCGTGCTGCAGCTGACGCCACAGGAGTTTGTGCTGCTGGAGTACCTGTGCCGTAACGCGGGCAGGGTGGTGACGCGCTCGATGATTCTGGAGAAGGTTTGGGGGATGCGCATCCAGCCGGATACGAACGTGGTGGATGTGCATATCTACAGACTGCGCGGCAAGGTGGATGGCAACGGTCAGCAACCGCTGATACGAACGCTGCGCGGGGTGGGCTATGTCCTCAAGGACCGATAGGCCGATGATGCGCAGTGCGGCCTGGCGCATCTCATTCTGGGCTGCGCTGGCCTTCACGTTTGGCACCATTCTGATCTTCGTCGTTCTCGATCGATTTGTGGCCAATGATATCCAGCGGCGGAGCGATGCGTGGTTATCTGGCGAGGTGGAGGTGCTGGGGGATGTTGCCGAGCACACGCCGAACGATGCGCTCTATAACAGGGTTGTAAGTGAAGTAGCGGAGCTGGCATCGCGGGAGGTTCCAAACCGCGAGATTTCTGCTGAGCCGGTGAATGAGACGGCTGAGAATGACTCGGTCTTCTTTTTGCAGGCGGGAAGCGATGGGGCGTTAAAGCTGTGGGTGGGGCAAGGCGACGGGCCAACGCACCTGAAGGCGATTGTCGGGAGCCGGTTCAGCTTTGACCGGCCGGCAAGCATTCGCGTTGAGGGGTTTTCGACTCCGTTTCGTGTGGCGGCGATGCGGCTGGGCGACGGGAGCAGAGTGTATCTGGGGCTCTCGGAACGGGATGAGCGTCGAGTATTGAGCAACCTGCGCGTGCGGATTTCCCTGCTTTGGTTGTCGCTGGTGCTGCTTGGTTTTGCGATTGTGTTTTATACGACGAGGCGGACGCTGAAGCACGTACGGGACATTACAGAAGCTGCATCGAGGATCGGGCAGTCTGACCTGAAGACGCGCGTGCCGTTTGCGCGGACAAACGATGAGATTGCGCAGCTGGCACACACGCTGAATCACATGCTCGATCGCATTGAGGCGACGGTGGAGCAACTGCATACGATCACGGGATCGCTGGCGCATGACTTGCGCAGTCCGCTGACGGCGATACGAGGGAAGCTGGAGACGTCTCTGGAAGGAGCGCGCGATGCGAAACAACTGGAGGCGATTGCGTCTTCGATTGAAGAGCTGGATCGGCTGACGGATTTTCT
>DATMUN010000042.1:0-5660 GCA_035563895.1 Occallatibacter sp.
TTCATCTTCAATATGCTGCGCAATCAGCCGCTGCCCGAGCTGCTGCTTCCTAACGCAAAACACAACTACAAGGCGCTGCCTGATCACAACGCTCAGCACACGCGCCCAACTCGCCGAAAGACGGGCCGCAAGCCGTCCGACATCCCCTTCAACACCGGCGAGGGGCTGCGCGCGGCCTACTACGTGCCCTACGACGAGGCCAGCTACGCCTCGTTCAAGCAGCACGTCAGCCAGATCGACCTGCTCTTCCCCGAGTGGCTCCATGTGAACAGCCGGAGCCCACAGCTGATGGCCGTCGACAACGAGAGCCATCACTGGTACCCGGTCATCGATCGCAACACTGTTCATGATCCCGACGACCTGGGCCGCATCAAGCGCACCATCCAGCAGGCCAAGGAAGACACTGAAATCTTCCCGCACCTGAACAACTACTCCTCCGCCGATCAGACCTGGGATGCAAATGTCGGCTCGCAGCTCGCTGACCCGCAGGCCCGCGCCGCGCTTCGTCAGCAGATCGTGCGCTTCCTGTCAGCCTTCCCGCTCTATCGCGGCCTCTCGCTCGACTTTGAGAACCTGCCCGACAGCACGACACCCGCATACACCGCGTTCGTTCAGGAGCTCTACAGCGATCTCCATCCGCGCAACCTGCGCCTCTACGTCACCACCGCCGCAGGCACTGACTCGCAGACACTCAAGCTGATCGCGGACAACTCCGATGGCATCGTGCTGATGAACTACGACGAGCACGAGACCGAAAGCAATCCCGGCCCCATCGCCAGTCAGACGTGGTTCGTCGCCAACCTGACGCGCGTGATGAAGACCGTGCCCAAAGAGAAGCTCATCTGCGCGCTCGGCAACTACGCCTACGACTGGACGCTCTCCATGCCCGAGGCGCCGAAGCGTGGCCATCAGCCCGCCAAGCCTGAAGTGCTGAATACCGACGACCTCCCCGTCAGCGACGCATGGCAGCGCGCGGCGGACTCCGACGCCGACCTCGATCTCGACTACGACTCTCTCAACGCGCACTTCGAATATATCGATGAAGACAACCACCAGCGCCACGTCGTCTGGATACTGGACGCTGTCACGCTGCTCGACGAGATGCGCGCCGCGCGCGAGATGGGCCTGCAGACCTTTGCACTCTGGCGCCTCGGCACTGAAGACAGCTCGATGTGGAACGTGTGGGATCGGCCGACCAACCCCGCCTCGCTTGAGGCACTCGGTGAAGTCGCCGCAGGCCACACCGTTGACCAGGAGGGCGACGGCGACGTCATGCGCGTAACGGGGCTGCCGCAGCAGGGCAAGCGCACCGTTCAGGTCGATACTGACGAAGCCGACCCGCGCAAGAAGCTCATCATCGACGAGCACATGGACGTGTACCCGAAGACTTACGCGGTCACGTACTACGGCTATCATCCAAACGAAGTTGCCCTGTCCTTCGACGACGGACCCGACCCCAAATGGACACCGCGTATTCTCGATGTGCTCAAGAAGAAAGACGTCAAGGGTACCTTCTTCATCATCGGCGAGGCAGGACTCGAAAACATCGGCGTGCTCGAGCGCGAGGTGCGCGAGGGCCACGAACTCGGCAACCACACCTACACGCATCCCGATATCAGCAGCATCTCTCCGAACCACCTTGAGCTCGAAGTCAAGCTCACCGAGCGCCTGTTCGCCAGCAAGCTCGGCCGCCAGCCGCTCTACTTCCGCCCGCCCTACGATATCGATGAGGAACCCGATACCGACGATCAGGCGGCACCCGTCGTGCGTGTGCAACAGCAGGGTTTCATCGTCATCGGCAACAAGATCGACACCTACGACTGGGATGAGCGCATCCACAAAACACCGCAGGAGATCACGCAGTCTGTCCTCGACCAGCTCGAGCGCATGAAGACCAAGCCGCAGTTCCGCGGCTCCGTCATCCTGCTCCACGACGGCGGCGGCGACCGCTCGGCCACCGTAGCCGCGTTGCCTCTGCTGATCGACACGTTGCGCGCGCGCGGCTACCAGATAGTTCCCGTCTCCTCACTGATGGGCAAGACCACCGCTGAGGTCATGCCGCCGCTGACCTTCTGGCAGCAGGTGCGTTCCCTGCCCGACTCAGTCGCCTTCTCCACGCTCGCCATCATTGGCTCATTCATCGTCATGGTCTTCTTCGTCGGCGATGTGCTAATGAGCGCGCGTCTGATTCTTGTCGGCCTCTTCGCCATCATCGATCGACTGCGCCGTCCGCATCGTCAGGCATCGCCCGGCTTCAATCCGCGCATCGCCGTCCTGGTGCCCGCATATAACGAAGAGAAGGTCATAGCGCGCACCATTCGCTCGGTGCTCAACTCCGACTACGACAACCTGCGTGTCATCGTCATCGATGACGGCTCGAAGGACCGCACCTACGACGTGGCGCGTGAAGTCTACGCTCGCGAGATCGCCTCAGGCCGTGTCGAAGTAATCACCAAGCCCAACGGCGGCAAAGCCGCCGCGCTCAACTATGCGCTCGAGCATATCGACGAGGAGTTCTATGTCGGCATCGACGCCGACACCGTGATCGCCATGGACGCGATCTCGAAGTTGATCCCTCACTTCGAGGACGAAGGCATCGGTGCCGTCGCAGGCAACGCCAAAGTGGGCAACCGCGTAAATCTCTGGACGCGTTGGCAGGCTCTCGAATACATCACCAGCCAGAACTTCGAGCGCCGCGCTCTGGATCTCTTCAACGTGGTCACCGTCGTACCCGGAGCCATCGGCGCGTGGCGGACGAAAGCCGCCAAGGTCGCCGGCGGCTACCCGCTGAACACCGTTGCCGAAGATGCCGATCTGACGATGAATCTCCTCGAGCACCAGTACAAGGTGGTCTACGAAGATCGCGCGCTGGCGTTCACTGAGGCGCCAATCGACATGCAGGGCCTTATGCGGCAACGCTTCCGCTGGTCCTTCGGCATTCTGCAGGCCGTGTGGAAACACCGTCTTGCCTTCGTACGCAACAAGGCGATGGGCCTCTTCGCACTGCCCAACATTCTCATCTTCCAGATGCTGCTGCCGCTGGTCTCGCCATTCATCGACCTGATGTTTGCTGCCGGCGTCATACACTACTTTGTCGACCGGCATTACCACCCGGAGGCAGCATCGTCAGCAAGCTTCATGAAGCTTGTGGCCTACTTCCTCACCTTCCTGCTGATCGACTTCATCACATCGTCCGTAGCGTTCTCGCTCGAACGGCGTCACCCGGCAAACAAGGGCGACGGCTGGCTGCTCTTCCACATCTGGCTGCAGCGCTTTGCCTATCGCCAGGTATTCTCCATCGTGCTGTTCAAGACGCTGAAGCGCGCCATCGACGGCAAGCCATTCAACTGGGACAAGCTCGAGCGCACTGCCAAGATGAGCAAAGCAACCGATGCCCTGACCGAAACTCACTCATAATGCACCGGAGCCTGTGCCACCGCACGGGCTCCGTACAATCTGTGCATGGCATCTCCCCTCCAAAAGCGCGTGTTGTTCGCTGGCCGCACCACGCTCGACGTGCTCTACCGGCTCGACCATCTCCCTGAAGAAGACACGAAGGCCTATGCGTCTGCGTTGCACGCCGCGTTCTGCTACTACCTCGCAAAGACCGGCAACTGCGAGCAGGCGCTGCGTGAAGCCGCAGGCGTGGCCACGCGATCCTGCGCGGGCCTCGGCATCGACGCATGGAGGCGCTGAAAACACGCGTCCCCGAAGCGCCTTGCACTCCGGGGACGCGTGCCCTGTGCGGTGTTACGCCAGCATCGCAGCAAGATCCTTCTCAGGGTTGGTGATCGCCATCAGGTTGTACTTCTCACCCAGCAGTTGCAACACGCCGGGCGACAGGAACGCCGGAAGCGTCGGTCCGATGCGGATATTCTTCACGCCAAGATAGAGCAGCGTGAGCAACACTGCAACAGCCTTCTGCTCATACCACGAGAGCACCAGCGAGAGCGGCAGATCGTTCACGCCGCAGTCGAAGGCCTTGGCCAGCGCCAGCGCAATCTGCAGCGCCGAGTACGTATCGTTGCACTGCCCGATATCCAGCAAGCGCGGCAGGCCGCCGATAGTGCCAAAGTCGAGCTTGTTGAAGCGATACTTGCCGCATGCCAGTGTGAGGATGATGCAGTCGTTCGGAATCGCCTCCGCCAGTTCGGTGTAGTAGTCGCGGCCAGAGCGTGCTCCGTCGCATCCGCCGATGAGGAAGAAGCGCTTGATTGCGCCCGACTTCACAGCGCCAACTACCGCGTCCGCAACGCTCAGCACGGCATTGTGTCCAAAGCCCACGGTGATCTCATCCGCTGGGCCGTCCTCTTCAAAACCCGGAGCGGCAAGCGCTGCAGCGATCACTTCGCTGTAGTCTTGCGTCGCAAGGTGCTTCACGCCAGGCCACGCTACAGCGCCCGCGGTGAAGATGCGTTCCTTGTAACTCAGCTTCGGCTCCTGAATGCAGTTCGAGGTCATCAGAATCGCGCCCGGGAACTCGGCAAACTCTTTCGCCTGATCCTGCCACGCGCCGCCGTAGTTGCCCGCCAGGTGCGCGAAGGCCTTGAGCTTGGGATAGCCGTGCGCGGGCAGCATCTCGCCGTGCGTGTAGATGTTGATACCGAGCCCCTTCGTCTGCTCTAACAGCGCGTAAAGATCGTGCAGATCGTGGCCGGAGATGAGAATCGCCTTGCCCTTACGCGGATGCACGCGCACCTGCGCAGGCGTCGGATGACCGAAGGTCTCCGTGTGCGCCTTGTCCAGAATCTCCATCACGCGGTAGTTCAGTTCACCCACAGCGAGCGCCTGTCCAAGCAGCTCTTCGGCTGTTGGCGCAGCATGCGTCAGAAAATCAAGCGTCTCGTGAATCTTTGCGAAGGTCGCAGGATCACCCGCACCCAGCGCCAGTGCGTGGAACGCATACGCCGCCACACCCTTGATGCCGTAGAGAACCAGCTCCTGCAGGTTGGCAATCTCTTTGCCCTCGGTGAGGAAGCGCGCAGGCAGATCGACCGTGGTATTCTGCGCCAGCAAACCTTCCAGCGTTGGCGCAGGCTTCCATGCCGCAGGCCCTGTCAGTTCGACAGGCACTTCGCCAGCCGCGACCGCCGCCCGCTCATACAACGCACGCGCCGCGCCGCGCGTCTTCACTGCGGCGTTGATCAGCTCCACCAGCCGCTCCGGATCGAAGTTGACGTTGGTGAGAGTGGCGAAAACGGCTTCGATGGTGAATGCGTCGATCTCCGCATCTGACACGCCAAACTGCCGCGCGCGGTGCGCATACATGCTGATGCCCTTCACTGCAATCAGCAGCAGATCCTGCAGCGCGGCGCTGGTTTCGTCCTTACCGCAGACGCCGATCACCTGGCATCCCTGGCCCTGAGAGGTTTGTTCACATTGGTAGCAAAACATGAGTGCGAGACCCTTCCCTGGATAAAGATCACTACAGGAGTGAGCATAGAGTCCGGCCTCACATCCCTCAGCGACCAAAGTCACTTGCGTCCCAAAACACCGCGGCCCGTACCGGAATCTGTGCCGATGCGGGCCGAGTGTTTAGCACTAAAGTGTTTAGCTGAAATCAGCGGTGATGTCCGCCGCCCCCACCGCCGCCAGAGGAGAAGTGACCGCCACCACCACCGGAGAATGAGTGGCCGCCTCCGCCTCCACCAGAGAACGAT
>DATMUN010000043.1:0-11538 GCA_035563895.1 Occallatibacter sp.
ATCAGATTACAGACGGGCCGCTGGATTACGAAGCCCCCAGTACCGTACCGGGCAGTAGCCGCATCCACTTCATTGGCGTCAGTCCGCAGTTCGAGCTGTTCCATGCTCTGCCCGGTGCGCACTCGTTTGTTGAACTGGACCAGAATCTCAATTCTGCAGCGCTGGTTGAGTATTCGCCGGACGGTCACTGGGTGGCGTGGCTGAATACAGCAGACGGCTCCCTGTGGCGCAGCCGTATCGATGGCAGCGAACGGATCGAGTTGACGACGACGCCGCTGCGCATCTTCAGCATGCGTTGGTCTGCCGACGACAAGTCTCTCGCCCTGATGGCAGAAGAGCCGGGAAAGCCCTGGAAGCTGTATTTGATCGACTCCGAAGGTGGCAAACCCAGTCCCTTGCTGAGCGAAGACCGCAACGAGGCGGATCCCAACTTGTCTCCCGATGGAAAGACCCTTATCTTTGGCCGCTTGCCTGACCGGATGGACAGCCAGCACCAACCGAAGGCGATCTATCAGATGGATATGGGATCACGGAGCGTCACGGTGATTCCAGGTTCAGCTGGCCTGTTCAGCCCTCGTCTTTCACCTGACGGCAGCATGATTGTTGCCATGCGCCTGGATCAACATGCGTTAATGTTGTACAACCGCGCCGAACATCGGTGGACCGTGCTTACCACGCATGGTGTTGGCGACCCCTGCTGGTCGCACGACGGACGGTTCGTCTACTTTCAGGATTTTCTTGAGGCAGGCAAACCGATCTATCGAATCGCCATCCCTGGCAGCCAGGTCGAGCAGGTGGCAACCATCGACAATCTACGGCCTATCTCCGCCACCGACTATCGGCTTATTGGATTAGCACCAGGTGACCTGCCCCTCGTAACCGCCCGCACGTCTGTAGTCAACCTTTATGGCGTGGATTTAAGCAGTCGTTAGTTGTCACATCTTTAAGCAGCGTGTTGTGAGATTCGCTCACCCGGAACCAGAACCTACTCGCTATCCGACTGCACACAGTTCCGTGCTCCAATGCCTGACTCAACCACATTTACCTGTCAAAGAGAACATAGGCTTCACAATCAGACTGTGACCTGCCCCTGCCCATTCGAAGCATGGCCGCTTTTGGGCTAGCTGTACCGATGCTGCCGACGTGATCGGCTCTGGGGAAACTATACCAATTGAAATATTAGTCTTCGGTCTGAACCGAGCCAGGAAAGGTGGAGTGATTTTGCCAAATTCCGGACACGCTGAGCGACTATCTGAGTACTCCGTCTTTCCGGCAGGAACGAGCAGTTATCTCTGCGCAGAGCGCCAGTGCTGATAGTCGGTATAGAGCCTTGCTGAAGCAGGTGAGCCTGCGAAAGCCGAAGAGCCCGGTTTGTTCATTAACCCAAGATATTGATAGACGAGGATCTCATCGACCCACGACGAAACTGCTTCCAATTGCCGTAGCAAGCGGTCAAAGTTTGCCGGCATCAGCGCGCTCTTGTAGGTCTCGCCCTGGAATTCAAACAGCTCCACATCCGCCCAGATCTTCGCTTTCTGCGAGCGGTCGTGTGCATTGCGCAACCCCTCGTAGAATGCAGCTGTCTCTGTCACTTTCGACTTCCGCACACCGACTTCATCCTGATACGCCACGATGTCCACATCCATTGCGTCCAACTGCCTGACGTAGACATCGTCGGGAATCGCGATGCGTGTACCATAAGGAGCGATCATGATAGGCGCTCGTGGCTTTAACTGCCGTGCCTGATGAGACAGACTGTTCACATATGGAATGAACTCCGGCGCGTAGTGCGGGTTAATGCAAGCTTCGTCCGGCCAGTACCAGCCATAAAAGCTCTCATGATGTCCGTAACGCGCCACCAACTCTTCCATCGCTTGCAGCCGTTGCTTACTCGCGATTGGGTCCGTGATCGTGTCGTCACTCGTCCAGTCGCCGTAGAATCCGCTGCCGATGAAGAACTTTACTTTGTACTTGTCTGCCGCGGTTAGAACAGCCTCAATCGGGTCCTCGCAGGTGAGGTTCCACTTCGGATAGATTTTGCTGTCAAAGAACGTGCGATAGTAAACGGCCGTCGCCATCAGCACAAGATACTGTAGTCCGGCATCTGCGATTTCCCGAATCTTCTCGCCCCATTGGGCTGCTGTGAAGCGTGCCAGAGCTGGATTCCAGTCAACCCCCTCTACGGTCGCGTGATGTTGAATTTCAAACCAACTCCCGGCAATCGGTTTAATGCCTCTCCGTGCAGTTTCTGCCAGCATCTGTCGCGGCGATAGCATCACCACACCAGTGCTCATTCCAACAGCTGCCACAAACTCTCTGCGATTCACTGCATCCATTCTTTGGCCCCCTCTTTGCAATTCGATATCGCCCTTATTTCCTGCACCGTCGTGCTTATGTGAGCGACCACGGTTCCACTACGAGCTTCTCTACTTGTTTGGCAGCCCACCATTCGCGGCCCGTTTCACACACAATCATCATGCTGAACGCACGCCGCGCTTCAACCTGGATGCCTAATGCATCGGCTTGCGTCTCGGGCTGGAAGTGTTCGTAGAGCTTCCATGCACCACGCTGTATTTCACCAACGAGTACTACCGGAGCATTCCAGCGCGCTGCTCGCGGCAGCTTCAGCCACCCTTGTCCCATAGGCAGGACCAGCATCGCTGCACTCTGGCGAAGACCGCGGTCGTCGAACGAAATCGCCATGAAGTGCAGATCGCTGCCCACAAGTAAATTACCTTCGTGATGCACATCCGCGGAACTCTCCACGGCCTCGATCTCCCCACTCGTTCCAACCACGACCGCACCGGAACACATCGGGTTCAACGTCATCTCCACGCGTCCAGCAGCGCATGGCACCGCAAAGGCGCGTGCTGCCTCCGTCTGACTGTGATTGACCAGAACTGTGATTTCTCGCTCGTCTTGCGCCGGAACACGGAATCGGTGCACAGGAGCTGTTGCGGGTTCGATCGCCTCACCTCGCAGGCCAAGACTCGCGCACAGTGCGCCATAGAACGCATGCGCATACGGCTGAAAACGCGGATCACCGTGCAACTCGATCGGGTCGGCACTGAACAGAACGCGTCCCTTGCCGAGGGTGAATTCCGTTACGAGAGGTATGCCGTCCTCTGTTTCTACCAGGGCTTGCGCACCTGAGAGGCGAATTGTAATCCCCGGAAATGCAGTGTAGCTTGGCCATCCATGCGCTTTGCCCACAGCCGGCAGCGCGCCACGCCTGTAATCTATGTTCGCGTATCGCTCAGCAACAAATTCCACGCCGCACATCTCAGCAAGCCTTTGTGTCTGCGTACGCTGCCGTAACGTGTCATAGCTGATATCACCCGAGAGGTAGAGCTGTCCGCCCGCTTTGACAAAGTCTCTGAGGCGTGTAATCACTTTTTCTTCCGGGCAATACGCAAGCGGATAAAAGATCGTCTTCACCTGCGCCGGCATCTCGTCGACATATTCATCAGCCAGGGAATTGAAGTTAATCCTCTGATCAATGAGGAGCCTAATACTGTTGGAAAGGCCAGCTAACACGCTCGCCCCTATTCCTCCTTTGCGATTCTCCCCAGGAATGAGAAACAGCACGTCGGTCTGCTCGAAACGCGGGCGCAATCGGCGCAGGAATAAGCCTGTGTTGCGGTATACGGCGCGCACATCGCGTCCGACGAGCTCATTCGGATAGTTGATACCCCATTCGAAAGGCAGGTCCGATGGATACCTCCAGCACCAATTCTGAATCTTCGACGCGCCCAGTGCGAAGGCATAATGCGCAATGGCAAGGAAATATGCCTGCTCATAGGCTTCGCTGCGTGCTCTGATGTAGTCGGAAGCGTTGAGCCATGCCGGGTGAGTTTTCACGCCGAACTCGCCAATGTTGATCCCTTTACCGCGCACGCGCTGATCGAGAAATTTACATACTTGCGGAAATCGGTAGAAGTCCTCGCCTTCTGCATTGAAGTAGCCGAAGTTGGCCAGCTCAAGCTTGCCAAGTGCATGCAGAAGATCGATGCCTCCGTATGGAAGCTGATAAAACTCAGCTGTCACAGGATGCTTCTGATCCACAGTGCGTATCGAGTCATGCAGGGTGTTGAGCCAGCGCTGCACGACCTGAGTGCGAAACTCGAAGTCGTCGAGGGTACGCACATCGCACCAGTCGTCTTTACCGGGACGAATTGACAAATGTCCGATCGGCGCCTCAGGCGGACTTAGCGTCCATGCCTTGCGCAGTGTCTCGTCTGAGCCGTACTTGTCTTTCAGGTATTCGTTATACAGTCGCTGCAGATCCGGCAAATTAGGATCGTGTAATTCGAGATCGCCATTCAGGTAGTACATCAAACCGGGAGCATCCTTGTATCGCTCAGCGAAGGTGCGCACGTACGCGGCCTGATCTGCGAGATCCTTATTGTTCACCGCGGTATTGCTAAAGATCAGCATTCCCGGGAAGAATGCGCCACCGGCCTGCTGTACATTCAGCAGCATCGCATCAATCCAGCGCCACCAGGTCTTCGTGGGCCGCTGCTGAGGGCCGCGTAACCCCATCAGATTTTCGTACACATCAATGCAGGAGTCACGACATCCCTGCGCATCCTCACGCCACGTGATCGGATGCTCGTCCTCGCTAAGAAACGTGTGGAGATAATCGTCCGTCCCCTGCAGGAACAGACTGCGTCCCTCTACCTGAAAGTAGTTCTCCTTGAATTCAAAGCTAAGGCCTTCTTTCAGAGCGCGTTCGCTCCACACGGCGAGTCCAGTTTCGATTCGATCGATCGTGCGCCCGCCCGCAACCATTTCTGCCGTAACGCGGTAGCAGTCGGCCCCAAACGCACTTGTGTGCCACTCTGTTTCAACGGCAATTGTCTGCCCTGGCTTTAAGTGCACCTTGTTTGTTGTCTCGTACGCGGCATTGGCGCCCATCTCTTCCGTCACATGCCACCGCACATCCACTTCCGTGGCGGCACGGCCCATGTTGGTGACCAGCACGCGCAGGCGAACCGGCTCCCCCTGCCGATAGCAGGCAAAATCGGTCTCGCACGCGTGCAGCCAGCACGGATTCGCAAGAGCATTGCCGACGGCCCGCAATGTCTCTTCGCCGAGCTTTGAGCCTTCTGCAAAGATGTCCTCGCTCTCCACGCCGAAGTATGCCCAACTGCTGCGTGCAAACACTCCGCGCTGATGGCGGACCAGCGCGCCCGCGGCGCCACGCTTGCGGCCTACGCCATCACGAGCTTCCAGAAGCGGAATCCAGCGCGCGCGATTCATCCCGAGAACACACGTGGCTGCATAGCCCTCGAACGCGCCGTGTAGCTGCTCAGAGCTGGTCACAACTGCTTGCCCTTCTCCAGCGTGAATGGTAGCCACACGTTTGAGCCGGAAGTCTGCATCGAACATTCCGACCTGTTTCGGCTCGACCTGCAGGTCATCTTGCGGAAATCCGTATGCAGTGTTTATTCGGACCTGCGGGAAGCGCTTTTCCATGCGGAAGCCGGCTCCATACAAGTTTCCAGTCGCATTCTGCAGTCCAAAGCTCACGCGTATGGATTTGCAGCCTGGCGCCAAACAAAACTGCCGCTCCACCTTGTGCCACGTGCTTGAGAAAGTGAGACGCTCAATATCCAATCCGGCTGCGTAAAGCTCGTTGTCCTTGTCATCAAGCTGGGCAAATCGAGCAAAGCCATATCCATCCGGCGCGGGTTTCACGTCCACAGCGCATAGCCAGCCTGTGAGCAAATACTGGTCTTTCTCCTTGCCGGCTGCCACATCGCAATACCATGCGGTAGTCTGCTGCCAATCGTTGGTGGGCACGCGCAGCACACCGGCATCAAGGCGCGAAGTGTCCGGAAGAGCCGCGCTCTCCACATGCGCAAACTCCCCTGCCAGAGTTTTCCATTCTGTTCCTGCCCTTTCAAGCGCTGGCAGCAGATTCGGCATATGCTCTTGCTGAACGGCTTCGTCATAAAATGCCCATTTGCCCGTCTGTTCAATAAGCGGAGAAAGAAATGCGTAGCCACCAGTGCTCAGCAGATTGCCACCGTCGCAGAGGAAGTCTTCGACAGATGCGCGCGCTGGCAACGGGAAGCTCTCTCCATAGGGCAACACCAGCAGATCAAATGTTGTGCGATTGAATTTGTTCGGGTCTGCCAGCTCAGTAGCAGTTACAAATGAAATGTCGAATGACTCGCGGAGGATTTCAGCAAGACGCTCCGGCGCGGATGCTGCGCCGCGCACTGGCAGCATATCGCGCAGAATTGCAGAAGTTGGCTGCTTTCTTGCAACCTTTTCGAGCGCTTGCTGGTGCGCCCACTCGAGAGCTTCCCAATAGTTCACCGTATCTTCCAGTGCGACTGCCGAATCCCCCTCAACAAACGTAAGGTCCGCAAACCATGCTGCGCCGGATGCACGATAGATTCCTACGACGATCTCGAACCACGCTGTTCCGGGCAGGCATGTGAAGCTCTCTGAGAAATGCTGCCAACCGCGCGTACCCATGTAGTTGCCAAAGTGCTTTTCCGGCATCTGCTTGCCATCGACCGTGTATTCGGTTGGCCGTCCCTGGAACTCGTATTGAATTGCAGTGAAGTACGCGCCGGCACCATGATCTTGCGCCGTGACTCCTTCCGTGCGCACCCATCCTGCGAGCGTATAGGTCTTGCCGACCTCAGGCTGTAGAACAAAGAAGCGCGCATAATCTCCCGATTTGGTTTGCACGTGCACCGCGCCATGTCCAACCACTCGCCCAGCCGCTTCCACCTTTGCGCCTTCGGTGAACTGCCACCCCCAGGCACCCTTCTGAAAGCTTCCGTCCTCGAGCAATGTAACGTTCTTGCCGGCGCGCGCAGCCGCTTCGCGTACTGTCGCAGACAGCGAAGCTCCCCATCCGCGCGCCCCAAGCGCTCCTATCCCCATGATCCCCATGGCCTGTAGGAAACTGCGCCGCGAATGCATTCCAATGATCGAGTTCAGTTCCTGTCCAGCCGGCATGCCAGCCACCCCTCTCCACTATTTCCGCTTGCCTACTCATTCGCGCACGGACCATCTGCGCTGCACGCAAGAAAGAGACGCCGCATCCAAGCAAGTTCATCCAGCCTGGATACGGCGTTCTCTTCCATCTTCATCTTCCCTGATTTTGAGATTCGATCTCCTAAAAAGCGAAGTGGAGACCGGCCTGCACCTTGCGTGGCGCCGTGGCCGAGGTGATGTGGCCGAACGTAGTGCTGGAGGGGTAATAACTGCTGTCTACGCCGTTGAACAGAGTGTGGTTGAACGCGTTGATCGCCTGCAGCTTGAACTCCATGTGAAGCGGTCCATGCAGATGGAAATCTTTGGAGATCGAGCTATCGAACTGTGTGGTCCGCGGAAGCCGTGCAATACCCACGCCGGAGTTGCCGAACGTGCCTTCGGTAGGCACAGAGAATGCGTCGAAGTTCAACCAATCCTCGAGCATCTTGCCAGCCTGAGCTTTGCCCGTGATATTCGGCCGCTGCGTGCTGTCAACAACGCCAGAGTTTGCATAGACACCGAGCGTAGGAGTAATGGGCTCGCCTGTGGAAACATTGAGGATGCCGCCCCACTGCCAACCACCCAGTGCGCTACGCAGGAATACGTTGCAGCTCTCGGCAAGCTTGGGCAATTGCCACACGTAATCGAACACCAGCATGTGGGTCTTGTCGAAGGTGGCAGGACCACGATCCGCGCCGGGATCGTAGCTGTTCTGCGGGCTGTAGCTGTCGGCAGACGCCGTGGTCAATACTTTCGAGTAGGTATAGGCTGCGTTGAGCGTGAGTGCGCTGCCTAACTGATGGCGAATCGAGGCCTGCAGTCCGTGGTAGTGTGAACCTGCCTTGGGCGTAAATTGCGTGATCGTGCCATAGCCTAGATATGGACGCAGCTGGTTCACGTTGGCTGTACCTTCGATAACCGCAGACGTGGGATCGTTCTGGTTCAGCTGATTTTCATACAGGAGATGGTTCTCACGTGTGCCGACATACTCGAGAGTAACCACCGTATCGCGATAGACCTCGTGCTGCACGCCGAGCGACCATTGCTGGTTGTACGGCACGCTGTATTTCGGATCGAAGGCCGTGAGCCCCACTGGTGAGTAGCTTGCGTCTCCTTGCCGGGGCTGATCAACCGAGACATCGTACAACGTGATGGTGGAGTTGAACGGAGGATTGCTCTTAGCACCGAGCCCGTACGGTGCAGTGCGGTCGTAGTAGATTCCATAACCACCACGCACGGCTGTCTTGCCGTTTCCAAACACATCGTAGGCAAACCCGACACGCGGCGCTAGGTTGACCTTACTGGTGCTGTAGACCGCATTGCCCCACGGTGAGTTTGCGCCGGCAACGATGATGCCGTTGGTCGGCATATAAGAGCCATTAGACATCTGCGAATCTGGGATGTTCGAGAGAGTTCCGTCGCTGTTGACCGTCGGCGCGAGCGCAGACTGATAGAGCCGTGTAAGGAAGCTCGAGTTGAGGTTATTCAGGTCCGTCTCCGGGCCGTAGTAGGTGTACCGCAGACCGTATGTGAAGCTCAGGCGAGGAGTAATCTGCCACTGATCCTGAGCATAGGTTTCCACATCCCAATAGCGGAGATGCTGCATGGGGTTGGTCTCGCTCTCGCTGTAGGTGTCGGCAAAGCCGGTGAGCATGTCCGCCAGGTCGTTGCCTGTATGGATGCCATCCGAAGAGCCGCTTCCCCACCACGAGAATGAACCGTTCGTGAGCGAGTTCGAGTTGTTCTCATTCTTGCCTTGCTGCACAACCAGCAGACCGAAGCGGTAGTTATGGTTACCCCGATGCCACGACAGGTTGTCATTCCACTTGTGATAAAAGAATCCGTTGAGGAAGGGCCAATCCGTGGCGATACCTGCATAATGCAGGTACGACAAAGCCGGAATACGATTGTCGACGTTCGTGTGATTCGAGAAGTAATACGGGATCTCGAGCCCGTCGGCGAGGCTGCGCGACAGCGTCGGCGCTGAGGAGATGCGGATGATGTTGTGGTAGATACCGAACTGAATCTCGTTAACTACGTTCGGTGTTAGCGTGCCGACGAAGTTCAGCGCGAAGCTCTGCAGGGGTTCGAATTCCTTGCTGGCAGCCACGTTGGGAAGCGAGTTGTCTCCCCAGAGCGAGTATGGCGAGTCAATATGGTTCTGGTCCTGAATGTAGTGCGCGTAGGCCTTCCACTGGTCATTGATGCTGTAGTCGACGCGAATCAGTTCTTCGCGTACGGACGTCGTGGTCGGTTCCGACGAAGCATAGTTGGCACCCGTGCTTGCATTGTAGGTCATATTCGCCGACGGATAGTAGGTGTTGAGAATTGCCGTCGCGTTGCTGTTCAGCACACCGGATGGAATCTTGTCGTTTGGAAATGGATCGCCCTCGACACACCCCGTGCAGAGCGAATTGGCTGCAAGAGCAGCGGTAACAACCGGCTCGGGAACTCCGACGCTCGCATAGTCTGAAAAGTCGCCGGTCTTCTGCGGATTCGTCGGAACACGCGCCAGCGAGGTCCCAGACGGCTCGGTAATCCGGCGCCACTCTTCACCCCAGAAGAAGAACAGCTTGTCCTTCTTGATCGGCCCGCCCACCGTGTAACCCCAGTTGTTGTAGTGCTCGTTAGGCCGCGCCACGTCGTCCAGATTATTGAAGTAGTTGTTTGCGTTCAAAGCACCGTTGCGCAGGAATTCGTACGCCGTTCCGTGGAACTGATTGGCACCGGACTTTAGGATTGCGTTGATCGTCGCGCCGGCCGTGCGTCCCTGCTCGGCGCTATAGTTGCCGCGGTCGATCCTGAATTCCGCCAATGCGTCCGCGTTCGGCACAATCGCATTGTTGCCGTAGTACACGTCTTCGTTCGGCACTCCGTCAATCGTCCAGTTATTCGATGTGTTGCGAACACCGTTGACGGAGGCATAAAGGCCGGCATTCGAGCCGAATCCTGGCTCGCTGCCGATATTGCTCGAGACGCCAGGCGCCAGCTGCACCAGCTGAATGAAGTTGCGCGTGATCAAAGGAAGGGACTCGATCGCCGTCGAGGTGATCACATCACCCACGTTCGCCGTCTGCGTATCAACAGAAACCGCCGAGCCACTCACCTGCACCGTGTCGGTAACGGCGCCCGGCTTCATCTCCAAATTAATGCGGAGACTGCTTCCGGCATTCAGCACGACACTCGTGACCTCTCGCCTGCTGAAGCCCTCCATCTGAGCCGAGACCACATAAGTGCCTACGGGCAGATTAGGGAAGATATACGAGCCTGCGCCGTCTGTCACCGTCTTCCACTGAGTATTGGTTTGAGTTTGAACGGCAATCACGCTAGCGTTTGCAACGACGGCACCGGAAGTGTCGGCCACCACGCCCGTAATCGATCCCGCGCTAGCAACCTGTGCCGGAGCCTTCGCAAGACAAGCGACCGCGATGAAGAGCACTAAGACCGTACGCATGCGATACCACATACGAGTGCGAAACCACATAAATGCTGCCTCCATTTTCCAAGGTGACCGCGCTTGCCTGCCGAATCCGCAGGCCGGGCCGTTCTGGATAGACCGGCGGTCGTATGTCTGTATATCCGTATGGATGTATATACTATTAAGCAGCCACACCGTCAAGCAAATAATTAGGCCACTTCTATTACCGGCAACAATCCCTGCAATTGCCGCCTATTTTCGGCTGTTTATTACGCCGCGCACAGCATTTACTGCAATTCAGTCACGGGAATACTCAATATCGCCCTATATCGGTCTCCGCGATACACCGAGTGCGCCGTCTCCACGGGTGTGCCGTCAGTGTTCCAAAGCGTGCGCGAGATGACGAGCAGGCTTGCACGCGCATTCATGTCGAGCAACTCTGCTTCACGGCGTGTCGCCGCCCGCGCTTCGAGAATTTCATCGGCACGGCTCACACGCACGTCGTATCTCTCGCGCAGCGTCTGATACAACGAGAATCGCGCGAAATCGAACATCTCGATACCGGGAAACCGCTCCTGCGGCAGGTGAATCTCCTCGACCGCCACTGGAAGGTCGTCAGCCAGCCGCAGTCGTAACAGACGGAAGACGGGTGCGTTGACGGCGATACCCAACTGCTCGGCAATCTCCGCTGAAGCCTGCAGTGTGGTTGTTTCGAGGACTCGTGATGTCGCTCGCAGCCCTAGAGCACGCATCTCGGCCGTAAAGCCCGAAAGATGCGTGATGTCTTTCTCGACGCGCGGCTGGCTCACAAAGCTTCCCTGCCCTTTGTGGCGCGAAACGAGCCCTTGGTTCTTAAGCGCTTGCAGCGCCTGCCGCGAGGTCATGCGGCTCACCCCGCAGATCCGGCTCAACTCTTCTTCACTGGGCAGCGAATCGCCGGGGCGGAGTCTGCCACTCTCGATCATCTTAAGGAGCTGCGTCTGGATCTGAAAATACATCGGTGTGAAGCTTTTCTTGTCGAGTGGCTCGAAGTGCCACCCTTCGCCGCTGGAAGATGCGGTGTTCTCGGTGGGTTTGAAGTTCGTGGGATTGCGTGGCATGATTCTCTCTCAGGCGCTCGT
>DATMUN010000044.1:0-2786 GCA_035563895.1 Occallatibacter sp.
CGGTCGGCAACAATCTCGCTCACGTGCACCAGCCCCTCGATGCCCTCGGCAACCTGCACGAATGCGCCGAAGTTCATGAGGCGTGTGACCGGCCCGGTGATCTGTGCGCCAACGGGGAACTTGCTCTGCACATCAGCCCACGGATCAGTGAGGGTTTGCTTGAGACCGAGCGATAGGCGGCGCTCCTCGGGTTTGATGCCGAGAATTACTGCGTCCACCGTGTCGCCCTGCTTGAGCACTTCGCTTGGGTGGCGCAGCTTTTTGCCCCACGCCATCTCTGAGATGTGGATCAGGCCTTCGATGCCGGGTTCGATCTCGACAAAAGCACCAAAGTCTGCGAGCCGCGTAACCGTGCCCTGCACGCGCTGGCCGACCTGATACTTGGTGGGAACAGTCTCCCACGGCTCGGGCTCGAGTTGCTTCAGGCCAAGTGAGAGCTTTCTGGTCTCGCGATCGATCTTGAGGATGCGCACCTGGATCTGCTGGCCCACGCTCAGCACGTCTTCGGGCTTGTTCACGCGGCCCCAAGAGATATCGCTCACATGGAGCAAACCATCGATGCCGCCGAGATCGACGAACGCGCCATAGCTCATGAGGCTGCGCACGGTGCCGGTGACGGTGTCGCCTTCATTCATGGCGGCGAAGCGGCCCTGCGACTCAGCGAGCGCCTGCTCTTCGAGAACCGCGCGCCGGTCGACCACAACGTCTTCGTCGGTGACGTCGAGCTTGGTGATGCGGCAGGTGATCTCAGTGCCGATGAGCTTTTCCATCTCCACGGCGTCGCGCGTGCCGGTGCGGCTGGCAGGCATGAAGGCGCGCACGCCCACGTCCACGGTGAGACCGCCCTTTACCACTCCGGTCACCGTGCCCACTACGGCCAGCTTCTGCGCAAAGGCGTTCTCGAGAGCGCTCCAGTCGCGCGGTTGCGCCACTTTGAAGCGCGTCAGCTCGTAGTAGCCTTCCTCGTTACGGCCCTTCACTGACACGGTCACCACGTCGCCGGGCTTCACTGCTTCGGCGTTGTTTTCAAACGCGGCGCGGGGCAGAACGCCCTCGGTCTTAAATCCGATGTCGAGGAAGACCTGCTCGGCCGTGAGGGAGACGACCGTGGCCTCGCGCTGTGCGGCGCCAGCCTCAGGCTTGCGCACATGCGTACGCTCGAAGTCTTTAAGGATGTCGGCGAAGCTCTCTTCAGGCTCTGGTGCGACTTCGGGCGCGGCGGCAATCTCCGCAATCGGCGCAGGGGCCGGCTCAGCGGGCATGGGGTGCGTTGCAGGCTCAGGGGCGGCGGGTTGCAGGTTCAGTTCTTCTTCGTTCGTCATGGCTCGTCTGTGTCTATTTTCCCATGTGCGGAAGCTGCACGGCGGCAGCTCCCGCGTTGCCTGCTCACGGAAACTCTGTGACGCGCGGCGTGTTCCGCGGCGTAATCGTCGTCGGTCCCCCCTGGTCGTCGATCACGTTAGAGATCTCGCCCTTGTCATCAAGGGCCACGGTCATCATATGGTGGAAGCGCACGCCAGGCGCATGCGGCGCTTCGATGGCGCGCGTGAGCGTCACGTTCGGCTGGCGGAAGACGCTGTAGACGCCGAGCCCCCAGGCCTCGTGGCTGGTCACGGTGTCGGCCACCTTGTAGGAGGCCCAGCCGTTCACGCCCTTCGCGCTGGTGAAGCTGGGCTGATTCGGCGGATCGTAGGGAATCTCGGACTGATAGAAGTAAGTGCGGCCGCCGTTGCCATTCCACAGCACCTGGTATTGCTGATGGTGCTCGACGAACAATCCGTAGATGGTTACGTTGTCGCCGTTGACCACGAGGCCATTCGCGCTCGGATTCTCAGTCCAGCCGACATGGGCTCCATGATCGGCGCGCCAGATCCAAGTGTGATCCACGATGGTGTTGTGGCTGTTGATCTCGAGATTGCCCTGCGTGCGGCCGATGCCTGCGCCGCCCACGCGGGAGAAGACGTCATGCAGCATGATGGGGTTGCGCGCATGGTCAGCATGGCTCTTGCTCGGCCCGACCTGCAGCAATACCGGCGACATCTCAGGGCCTGCGTCGAGAAGCACTCCGGCGATCTCGATGCCATCTGCGTCTGCGGTGGTGATGGCGGCCGTGCCCCGCGCCGGATGCAGCGTGGCATAGCCAATCCCCAGCACCATCGCGTCTGGATGCGTCACGCGCAGAGGCGCGTCCAAATCGTAGATTCCCGGCGTTAGCAACAGGCTCTTGCCGGCAGCCAATTGCGCATTCATCGTCGCGGCTGTGTCCGTGCCAGCGTGAGCGATGTAGAAGCGGCTCAGGGGCACAGACCGGCCGGGGGTTGCGCCGCCGTGCCAGGTGATGCCAGCGCTGTCGGTGCGGAGATCCGGCACGCGCACGGTCCAGTTCCCTTGCGCATCCACCGTGAGGAAGGGCTTTTCGCGCACGATGGGCGTTTGCGCCACCTTGGTATACGGCGGCGTGGGCCACTCACCCTCCGGCGTTTGCGGCATACCGACGAAGACCATGTTCCAGTTGGAGCCGGTCCAGCGCTGCCACTCGCTGTTGCGCGTGATCCACTGCTGCTGCGTGCCCGAGTCGGTTGTGCCGTCGATGACGCTGTCGGCGATCCATCCGCCGCTGGCCCAGCCGCGGTCTTGATGCAGCACGAGGTTGCCCCGCACGTGCATGCGGCGGAATGACACGGCCTGCGAGACGGCCCAGCGCATGGTTCCGCTGGCCGGAGTGACGGAGAAGCCCTCGACCGCTCGCCAGAATGTGCAGGTTGCGTTGTTGTGCGGAAGGCTGG
>DATMUN010000045.1:0-2390 GCA_035563895.1 Occallatibacter sp.
CCAGAACCACCCGCGCTCAGCACGAAGCACATTTCCCCTCGCATCCAGCACCGCGAAACGCACCGGAGTATTGCCCGGCACCTTCACAAAGAAGGACCCGTCTTCCTCAACCGGCGCGGTGCCCATCACCTTCGCATTGCCGGCCGCATCCTGTGTCTCCACGCGAACCTTCGACGGCGTGCCGCTCAGCGCGCCGTCGCGCGAAAGCCTGACATCCAGCGCAAGCAGGTTGGCATAATCCCACGGATGAAGCGCAGACGGATGATGCTTCGGCCGCTGGCGAGGCTCCACCAGCACCGGCTCGACGAGACTCATCCCCCGCTCAGCAAAGACCGACGTAAGCGCTGCAGCACCAAGCTTCCACAGCTTCAGCGCAAAGGCATCTCCCTTCGACGTACGCGCGCTTACCAGCCACAAGCCGCCAGCCGCTTCAGCAATCGCGCCGGCATACTCCGCCTTTGGCGCAGCGACTACCTCTTCGTGCGCCAGCGGCGAAGTAAACCGCGCCAGCGCCGTGCCGTGCGTGAACACTATATCGCCCGATGCAAGCTGCCGTCCGCCCCAGCGAGCGGCCCCGTGGTCGCAACGGTAGGACTCGACTCCCGAACCATCTGTGTACACCAGATAGAGCTCCGGCGATCCCGCCGTCCCCAGCGGAAACCCCGACTCGAACAACACGCGCCCGTCGGCCAACACGTCGTCTGGCAATGCGCTCGCCTGCGCATAGGTGAGCGCGAATGTCTCCGATAACGCGGGGTCGAGGAACTTGTCGTCATCATTCATCCGCGCCGACTCGATCACGTACCCACGCGCATCGCGCACGGCATAGAGGAATCGCCCCGCAGGCAGATAAAACGGCCGGATCGCGTCCGATGCACCATGCGTCAGTTGCCGCACCGCGCCGCCCGCCAGTGCCAATTCCCAAATCTGCCACGGATCGCCCGCTATCTTCTTACCGGCGAACAATACCGTCTTCGCATCGAACGAGACATTTGCGTCGGCGGTTGCCGCAAAGCCTGCCACCAACGGCTCGGCTTTGCCCGCATGCAGCCGCTCAATCTGTGCTCCCTGTGGGAAGCGCTCACCGCCCGCAAGCGCCGCCAGCGGCTCATACGCGGGCGTCGCCGTCACCAGTACGTCTGTCTTCATCGGCGCTGAGGGATTCGGTGTGAACCCGCACACGACCATCAGCAAAGCCGCGCCGCACAGACAACAGATTGTTCGGAAGCCCCGTGTCATCCAACCATCTCCAACACGTGAGCCTGATGCACCACAGGGCGCAGTGTCAGATACGGCTTCATCGACGTCATCATCGAATCAAACGCCGCGAAGTCCAGCGATTGCTCGCCATCGCTCCATGCCCGGTCGGGATCGGGGTGCACCTCGACAATCAGGCCGTCCGCCTCAGCCGTCACGGCGATGCGCGCAAAGGCTGGCACAAGATCGCGATGTCCTGCAGCATGACTTGGATCGGCAATCACAGGCAGATGCGAAACTAGCTTCAGCAGCACGATCGCCGCAATGTCAAACGTGTTGCGTGTCGCCGTTTCAAAGGTGCGAATGCCGCGCTCGCAGAGCATCACATTCGGGTTGCCGCATTCCAGAATGATCTGCGCCGATCGCATCATGTCGGCAATCGTCGCCACCATGCCCCGCTTCAGCAGAATGGGTCGCCCCGACCGCGCCGCCGCCTCCAGCAACGCAAAGTTCTCCATGTTGCGTGAGCCGATCTGCAGTATGTCGGCATACTCGGCCACGAGCGGAACATCTGCCTCGCTCATCACCTCGGTCACAATCGCAAGGCCGCTCACCTCGCGCGCATGCGCCAGCATCTTCAGGCCTTCATGTCCGTGACCTTGAAATGCGTAAGGAGAGCTGCGGGGCTTGAAGGCGCCTCCGCGCAGGATGCGGGCGCCTTTGCGGCGAACATGAATCGCCGTCTCGATCAGCTGCGCTTCTGTTTCCACCGAGCAAGGGCCCGCCATAGTGACGAAGTCCTGCCCACCGATCTCGAAATCCAGAACCGGGATAATCGTCCGCTGGCGTTCTGCACACTTCAGAACATCCGGTGTTTCAGCAAACCGCTCCTGCCAACTTGCGCGCACCCGTGGCGCTCCAATCCGGGGAAGCGTCAGACTACCGCGAACGGTAGAGAGCCGCCTCAACCTAAAGGTGGAGATACAAGCCGCTGCTCTGGCCGCACCTGACCCTTCGTTTCTAGCCACGGAATGAACAGTTGTCTGTGACGGATGAACTTGACTGTGTTGCCCGTCACTCGATCTTTGCAAGCGGTGGCGGACGGTAGCCAAAAGCTCCGTCTACAACCGCCGCAACGCACAGCGCAACCTCATCTTCAAACGGCCTGGCCACCACCTGCACACCAATCGGCA
>DATMUN010000046.1:0-3348 GCA_035563895.1 Occallatibacter sp.
CACGAGCACCGACTCGTTTGACCAGATTCCGAATCTAATCAGCTGGGGTGCCGGCACAGGCAACACCACCGGATCTTTCGCAGGCTTGTACGCACCGGCGATGGTGAAGGGATTTGGCAACGCTTTCGGCAACATCAAGAAGATTTACTCGTTCCAGGACAACGCAACCAAGGTCATGGGGCGGCACAGCCTCAAGGCTGGATTCTTCTGGGATACGGCCGAACAGACGCAGACCACGAACTACGGCAACTGGACTCAGGGCGCCATCGAGTTCGACCAGTGGGGCTACTACACCACCAATAACCCGTATGCTGACATGCTGATCGGCGCGGTCGACACGATGTCGCAGTACGCATCCGGCCCGGTCCACGATGTGGCCTTTCACGAGTGGGCCTTCTATGGGCAGGACCAGTGGCACATGACGCAGCGTCTGACCTTGGACTACGGCCTCCGATTCGATCACGAAGGTCAGTGGTATCCAGTGAAAGGACCAGGATTCGCGGTATTCGATTCCTCGGCTTATGATGATACGTCCTCAGCTCCGACGTTCACGGGCATGAAGTGGCATCAGACTGACAAATCCATTCCGCAGTCCGGTTTGAAGTCCGCGCTGCTTTACCCCGATGTCCGTGTGGGTGGTGCATACGACTTCCACGGCAATGGCAAAACCGTACTCCGCGGCGGTTTCGGTGTCTATCGCTGGCAGTCGTCTGAGGGTGACGTCGACGGCGCGCTGAATCCGGTTTATAACGTGCAGAACATCTCCACACCTGCAACTCCGCCGGCCTACTGGTGGCAGCAGCAGGGCCACACGGGCGGTGGTTTCCCGATGTTGGCTACATTTGCCCCTTCTACAAGCGGCACCTGGTGCGCTCTCAACGCAACGTGCCCCTCTGCTTCGGCTCTAAAGCTGGGCGCAGACAAGGCTCCTTACACCATGAACTGGGACGTGATGGTTGATCAGGAACTTCCCGGCCACATGGTCTTCGAGCTGCAATACATCGGCAACCGCACACGCAATGTGCCATTGACGAACAACTCAACCAGCAACGAAGCTTCGTTCTCGAATGTGAACAAGATTCCGCTGGGCGCGCTGTATGGCACGGACTCGATCACAGGCGTGAACTACTGGCAGCAGAACTGCGATGCCGGGAACTGCTCGGCGCCGAACAGTGCATACTACTCAGGTTACCGTCCATACAAGAACTACGGAGTGCTCAACGTAATCGACCGCGGAAGCTACTCCAACTACAACGGTATGATCGTGGCCCTGCAGAAGCAGACCGGCCCCGTGACCTTCCTGATGAACTACACCTGGAGCAAGGTGATGGGCATCCGCGACGGCAACACGGAGAACGGAACCGGCGACGGTCCAACCATCAACCCGTTCAGCATCAAGGACAACTACGGCCCACTGAACTACGACCGTACACACCTGTTCAACGCGGCCTACAACATCAACCTGCCCGGTATCCACGGTGGCAATGCAGTAGTGCGGCAGGTCGTGAATGGCTGGCAGATCAACGGTGATACGCAGTTGCAGTCCGGACCGCCGCTTCAGACGGCCACCAACGGCTCGATGAACATCCAGTGGAACAGCTGCCTCGATGCAAATTGCAGCAGCACAAACAGCGACGGCGCGACTGCCAGTTCAGCGTATCTGCTGGGCACAAACGCACCGATCCTGGTTCCTTACATCATCTGTGACCCACGGCATGGCGGTGGCAAGTACTTCAACACAGCTTGCTTCCAGACTCCAAGCACGCTCGGAAAGAACGGACAGTCGATCTGGCCCTACATTCACGGACCGGCTTTCTTCGTCTCCGATCTTTCGATGTTCAAGAGCTTCGCGGTTCGCGGGCATCAGAGCCTGCAGTTCCGCGTATCAGCGTTCAACTTCCTGAACCATCCACTTCCGCAGTTCGGCGAGGGCAGCGATGTGAACCTGAAGATGGGTTGCATCAGCTCCTCCACCGGTGCGGGCTGCGATGGCGGCGGCGTGAACAACAACTCGACCACCAACGGCAATGTGCAGTACATGGCCGCCGGTCAGAACCGCTTCATGGAACTGGCGCTGAAGTACTACTTCTAAACCGTTGCGGGCAGGCGCTCACTCACGGAGGGCGCCGCACCGCAGCAGCAGTACCCTTGGCCCGCGAAGAGTGCTCCCACTTCGCGGGCTCTCTTTTTGCGCGGAATTCTCTCTTGGGCGGCTCCAGTTTGTATAGCGCCTGCGGCGCTATACTCGTCCGGAGTAGCTGGCGTTGAGGCGCCTACGATTTCGCGATGAGTTTTGGTCAAAAGCCTCGCCGCCCGCGCCCGTTTCTGAACGAGGCGGGCCTCTATGACTACGCGGTGAAGACGCTGGGGCGTGCGATGCGTACCGAAGCCCAGCTGCGCCGATTGATGCAGGCGCGCGTCGAACCCGGCGAGCGTGGCGTGGCTGTGATTGACACAGTCGTAGCGAGGCTGCGCGAGCACGGCTACCTTGACGACGCGGCCTATGCGGAGACTTTCGCACGTCTGCGACAGGAAAATGAGAAGCTTGGCGCCCGCACGGTGCGGCAGAAGCTGGCGCAGAAGGGAGTGGCGCGCGCGCTAGTGGAAGAGACGGTGGAGGCGCGTTATGCGGGCGTGAACGAGGAAGCGCTGGCTCGGCAGTATGTGGAGCGGAAGCGGCTGCGCAAGCCTGAGGGTGAGAAGGAGACGGCCAGGACCATGCGGCGGCTCGTGGCGGCAGGCTTCTCGACCGGCGTGATCTACAAGATCCTGCGCCAGTGGGATGTTCCGGAAGAGGCGCTGACGGTGCTGGACAACATGGAAGACGCCCCGCATGAGGAGTGACGGGCGCCCTGCCCGGTGGACGCGCGGTCCATTTACACTGAATGCATCATGCAACATCGCAAGGGAAACGAGATTCGCGAGCTCTATCTGCGCTTTTTTGAGACGAAGGGGCACCGCCGCGTGCACTCTTCCTCGCTGGTGCCGGCCAACGATCCGACGCTGCTGTTTACCAACGCCGGAATGAACCAGTTCAAGGACCTGTTCCTTGGCGCGGAGAAGCGCGATTACGTGCGGGCCACCACGTCGCAAAAGTGCGTACGCGCCGGCGGCAAGCACAACGACCTCGAGAACGTCGGATTCACGCGCCGCCATCACACCTTCTTCGAGATGCTAGGCAACTTCTCGTTTGGCGACTACTTCAAGCGCGATGCCATTGCCTACGCCTGGGAGCTGGTGACGAGCCCGGAATGGATGGGCATCCCCAAGGACAAGCTTTACGTCACGATCTTCGAGGGCGACCCGGCGAACGGCGTGTCGCGCGACGATGAGGCGGAGCGGTTCTGG
>DATMUN010000047.1:0-3176 GCA_035563895.1 Occallatibacter sp.
TTCCTTAAGGAAAAGCCACCTTGCACACATTCTGAGAGGGCACTGTTATCCGGATTTCGCTCTAGGCGAGTACCGGCTCTCCGCCTACGATCGATTGCATCAGTTTTCCATTCGCGTCGATCACCGCCATGTCCGCAGGCATACCCGCGGCAACCGAGCCGGCCTGGCTCGTGAGTCCGGTCATCGCCGAGGGATTCGTCGTCAGCAATCCCAGCCCTTCGGTCAACGTGGCTCCCGTAAAGCGCAGGAAGTTTTCAAGAGCGCGGTCTTGCGTCAGCACGCTTCCGGCTAGAACGCCGTTGGCCATCGCGCGGCCGTTCGTAACCTGAACCGCAAATCCGCCGAGCGTGTATTCGCCGTCGGGCATTCCGGTGGCGCTCATGCCGTCGGTCACGAGCAGGCCGCGAGCAGGGCCCTTCGCACGCCACCACAGTTTCACCATCTCCGGCCGCGTGTGGATGCCGTCGCAGATGATCTCGGCGTAGAGATCGTCATCCGTCAGCGCCACGCCCAGAATGCCCGGTTCCCGGTGGTCCAACGCGCGCATTGCGTTGAAAGTGTGCGTCGCGCTCACAGCTCCTGCCCTGCGCAGAGCTTGTGCTTCCGCGGTGGTGGCGTTTGAGTGCCCCATGGAGATGCGCACTCCGCGCGAATCCGCATGCGCTGCAAGCTCCGCAGCACCGGGCAGCTCAGGCGCCAGCGTCATCAGGCGCACGTGGCCTCGTGCAGCGTCCACCATGCGATCAAAAAGGTTGATGTTCGGCGCCAGCAGGCTGGCCGGCGGATGCACGCCGCGTTTGGTGTGCGAGAGGAACGGCCCCTCAAGATGAATGCCGAGAGGCCGCGAACGGCCCGGCTGCGCAGGGCGCTCGATCAGGTCGGCAAGACCTTCCAGCGCACGTAGCGTCGCATCCATCGGCGCGGTTACAGTCGTAGCCAGATAGCTCGCCGTCCCGCGAGTCGCCAGAAACGCACTGATCGTGTCCAGAGCCTTGGGCGTTGCTTCCATCACATCGTGGTTCACCGCGCCGTGAAAGTGCACGTCGAAAAACGCCGGAGCCAGCGTAGCGCCCGGAAAGTTCAGCCACTTTGCGCCAGAGGGAATCTCTGCTTCCGTGCGAGGTACGACAGTTTCAAAGACGCCGTCATTGATGACAACAATAGGGTGATTGAACAGCTGCTTGCCGTCCCAGAGCCTGTCTGCAGTAACCGCCGTACGCATGGCCCCATTATCGCAGCCGGAGGCGGCTGTGGGCACGGTAACACTGCGTACAAACGACAGTGGTATGGTTCTAGCCATGCGTTTTGCGGGCGTTGTGCTTCTCTCTCTGTGCGCGCTGGGCTGGGCCCCGGCGCAGGTGCGCGATCTGGCTACTAGCAAGCAGCTGACGGAGCCGGTTCCCGGAAATCCGCAGCGGCTGAACAGCTTGCCCATGTCGATGGCCGTCTCGCCCGATGGCCGCTACATCGCTACAGTCAACGCCGGCTACGGCACCTATGAATCGCGCTATATGCAGTCGATCGCCGTGCTCGACACACAAACGGGCGCGCTGAAGGATTTTCCTGACGAGCGGACTCTTGTACGGCGCGACAAGCAGACGCTCTACTCTGGCCTCAAGTTCAGCAGCGACGGCAAACACCTGTACGCCAGCATGGGCTCGCTCAGCGACCCTGAAGGAACAAAAGATGGCGACACGGGCAATGGCATAGTCGTCTACAAATTCGCCGAGGGCGTGCTCACCCCCGAACGCTTCATCAAGCTTCCGCGGCAGCCGCTTGCCCAGGGCCGTGTCACGCGTCTCGCCGGCGACGGGCCCAGCAGTAAGGGCGTGCCGTTTCCCGCCGACATCGCCGTGTTGAGCGTCGCCGGCGCAGAGCGTCTGCTGGTGGCCGGCAATCTGTCCGACGATGTGCTGCTGCTGAACCCGGCGACGGGCGCAATCGAGCATCGCTTCGACCTGTCGGAGTCAGACGCAGTGCCGTCGGTCTACCCGGGCGTACTTGCTGTGGCCCGCGATGGCAAGCGCGCTTTCGTTGCCCTGTGGAATGCGTCGGAGATCGTCGAGCTGAATATCGAAAAGAAAGCCGTCGGCCGCAAGCTTCCGCTGCTCAAGCCCGCCAGCGCCGTCGCAGCCAGCACACATCCCTGCGCTTTCGCGCTCACACAGGACGGCAGAACGCTCTATGTGGCCCTGGCAAACCGGGACGCAGTCGCAGCGATAAATGTAGCCGCCGGGGCATTCGCCGTGAAGGGTTACTATGACACGCGGTTGCCCGGCCAGAGTTACTTCGGCGCGGAGCCCGTCGCTGTGGCGGTAAACGCAAGCGGTTCGCGTCTATACGTCGCCAACATGGCCAGCGACGCCGTCGCCGTCATCGATACGCACAAGCTCAGCACCAAGACCGCGCGCGAAGGCATGGTGGAGCCCGCCGGTTTTATCCCCACGGAGTGGCTGCCGTTCGGCCTGGTGTCTCTGCTGTCAGCGCAGGGCGGAACGCTCTACGTGGCGACAGGCAAGGGCGCAGGCACTACGCCCAACAGCGCGCCACAGCCTGCCACGCCCGAGATGCTCGCGCAGCACGCTCTGCGCCGTTACACCTACATCGCCACGCTGTTGCACGGCTCACTGGCCGCCATCGACGAGCGTGCCATCGACGCACATCTGCACGAATGGACCGATGATGTGCTCACTGCGAACCGCATGAAGGCAGCAGCCGAGCAGATCCAGTTCGCTAGTGGAAAGAATCCCATCCGGCACGTCATCTACATCATCAAAGAGAACCGCACCTTCGACCAGGTGCTCGGCGATCTGGAGGCGAACGGCAAGCACGTAGGCAACGGCGACCCAAGCCTGACCATGTACGGCGCGGCGACCACGCCCAACATCCACAAGCTCGCGCTGCAGTTCGGCGTGCTCGATAACTTCTTTGACTCGGGCGAGGTCTCGGGCGACGGCCACGTGTGGTCGAATGCCGCCATCGGGTCGGATTATCTTGAAAAGACTTGGCAGCAGTCCTATCGCGGCAGCGAGCGCACCTACGACTTCGAGGGTGTCGTGGCCGAGGGCTATCCGCTACTGCAAAAGATTCCCGACGTGAACGAGCCCGCAAGCGGCTACCTGTGGGGCAACCTTGCCGCGCACGGCAAAAGCTATTACCACTTCGGCGAGTTCATC
>DATMUN010000048.1:0-4924 GCA_035563895.1 Occallatibacter sp.
AGCCTTCGCACGGCATCCGAGTCCTTCATCACGTCGTGCCCTGCCACAAGCGCCCGGCCTGCCGTGACCGGAATCAGCGTGGTCATCATGCGGATCAGCGTGCTCTTGCCTGCGCCGTTCGGCCCGAGCAATCCGAAGATCTCTCCCTCTTCCACCGCAAAGCTCACGCCTTTCACCGCTTCGAAATCGCCATACCGCTTGACGATGTCCTCGACGGCAATGGCGCGGCTCTTCGGCTTCTCGGGAACGGGATTGTTGATTGCAGCGCACATTACTTCACCTGCTTCAACTTCGTCTTGGAGATGTAAACTTCGGCGGTCATGCCAGGGACAAAGCGCTCGTCCGGGTTGGGAATCAGAAGCTTGATCTGCACGGTGCGAATGTCGCGCTTGCGACCGCCATTGATGTCGCGCTGTGTGGCAAAGTCAGCGAGAGCAGACTTGGCAATCACCTTGCCTTGCACTTCTGCACCGCTCGGCATCACCACCCGCAGAGACTCGCCAAGCTGCACCGTATCGGCCTGCGTCTCCGGCAACGGCGCATAAACCCAGGTCTGCGTCAGGTCCATGATGGTCGCAATCGTTCCGCCCGCAGCCAGCACCTCACCCTGCCGCGCCGCCAGCACATTGACCCGACCCGTCACCGGCGCCAGCACCTGCGCATATCCGAGTTCAACGTTCGCCTGCTCCGCCAGAGCCTGTGCGTTCTGCAACTGGCCTCGTGTCGACACCACGGTCTTCGCAGATGCGGCGGCGAGCAGCTCATGCGCTCTGGCCTCCTTGAGCGCGGCCTGTGCAGCTGCCAGATTTTGTTTTGCAGTCTCGACGGCAGCTTGTGTGGCCCGCAATGACGTGCTCGCTTCGTCGCTTGCCTGCTGGCTGGCGATGCCGTGCTTGGCCAGTTCGATCGTGCGCGTTGAGTCGGCCTGCTGGTGCTCCAGGTTTGCCTGCGCCTGCGCCAGAGCCGCCTCTGTCGCGTGTACCTGCGCCTCGGCATTGGCTGTGGCATTCGACGTCTCGCCTCGATTCTGGCGCTCGGTCTCAATCGTCTCGCCCAGTTTGGCCTGGTTACTGGCTACAGTCGCGTCCGCCGCCCGGTGTGCCGCTGCCAGGTCGTCGCTTTCAATCATTGCGATGCGCTCACCCGCCGTAACACTCTGGCCTTCTTCGATCGCCAGTGTCTGTACGCGCCCTGCGATCTTGGCGCTCACCAGCACCTCATTCGCATCCACGGTGCCAATCAACTTCAGATCGCTGGGTGGCCGCGCCGTCAGCAGATACCAGATCAGAGATCCCAACGTCAGCACGCCCAGGATCAGAAACACTCTATTTCGCGCGTTCATCCTTCCTCCGGAACTTCAGCCGATCAATCTTCACCTCAGGCATCGGCGTGTCGGCAAGCACGCGCGCAGCAAGAACAGCTCCATGAGCACGGTCGTTAAAGATAGCCTGCCCAAGGAACTCAACTGTGTGTTTGCGACGCGCCCTGAGCACCTCGCAGTCGAACGGGTCATACGGCAAAATCAGTCGCCAAACGGGCGAGCTCATGAAATAGAAGACATTCGTGCCGAGCGTACACAGGTGAACCTGCAACCAATCCGCCTGGATCAGCTCACCCGACTCCATCCCTTCGCGCACCATCGCTTCATACGATCCGATCATCGGGGCAAACACCCGCTGCACCAGCAGCGACATCGCTCCCTCTTCACCGTTGTGAAGCCGCATCATCTCCTGCTGCATCAGGCTCTGAAATTCCGATTGCGAGAGAATGCGGTCGAAATGATTCAGTGCTGTGCGCAATATGCGCTCACCTGCGGTGTATGGCCCTTGCAGAACAGCCAGCGTTGCGTCTCGCGCCCGAGTCGCAATCAGCTCCAGCGCAGCGAGGTAGAGATTTTCCTTGCTCTCGAAGTAGTAGTACAGCAGCGCTTTGTTCACGCCGGCCGAGCGCGCAATGCTCTCCGTCCGCGCCCCGGCCAGCCCGTGAATACTGAACTCCTTCAGAGCTGCTTCCAGAATGCGTGCTTTGCTTTCCAGCGCACGCTCAGACGAGCCGGATTGAAGAACATGAGCCATATTTAACTAACCAGTTAGTAAATTACACGAGCAGTAGCTGCTGTGCAACAGGCATCTGCTCGGAAGAGTCGGATCTTCATTTATCTAATTGATTTATTTAATATTTAAACGCACTAAATCATGTATGACAAACGCAAGGCTGCAATCAGCATCTTCGTCAAGCAAGTACATCGACATGATTGTGGCCATCCGTTTGGGGCTGATCGGTCTCTGGATCTGAGACTTCGACGACCTCGAAATCCTCAACATCTTCGACTTGGTCAGCGTCTCCAGGGTTGTGCCGACGCTGCCCTCTGCCATGTTCAGTAGACTGGGCCACCAACTCCGCGTCCAGCCGTGTCTCTGAGACGCTGTTTGTTCGGCGCGTGTCGCTTGGCTTGGCGACTTGAACCAACGAAATCCCACGAAGCTCCATCGCTGCATCTCCCGATAAAAGATCTATCGGCCCCGCAACGGGCAACTTCATGCAGAAACATCACTGCCCCGCCCCACCTGCTGTCCCTTCGCTGGCTGTTTAGTCTAACGCCATCAACGCAAAGATGCGGAATACGCCGACGATGTGGATACAGGCCCCAGGTCGGGAACTTTCACTTTACTCTGCAACGGCTCTCGCTGCAGCAGCGCTACCCCCTGCTCCAGCGTCAACCTTGCAGGAACCGCAGCAAACCCGCCGCGTATCTCGCTCGTTTCGCGGGCGATTGTCTTGAACAGCAACGCCCTGCCGTTCATGTGAACCTCGAGGCGTGTCGTCTTCCAGTCGGTGGCGCTCACCTGCGTTCGCTCCAGACGAAACCAGCCGCCTTTGTACAGCCGGCCTAGAATGCCGTAGCCAAAGTCGACATTTTCTTCGAGCGTCCCGCTCAGCCGCGCAAGGCGCTTCAGCCGTGCGTCCACCCAGAGTTCCCCGCGCATGGCGTGGAAGATGCGCGCCTCGACGCCGTGGGCTGGATAGTCAGGATTTGGCCGATAGACAAGCCTGTATAGCCCGTTCTCCTCGCCCGCGTAGTCGTATAGAAACGCATCGGGCAGCAGCGCCACAATTCTGCCGATCCGCTGCTCGTCTTCTGCGTACGCCTGCTTATGCCGGGCCTTCTCCAACGGCGACTCGAGCATATGCTCCAGGCGATCTCGCTCCTGCTGTTGCTCGAATTGCGAGAGAGGCTGGCCGCCTGTCGACACCAATTGCACGACGGGCCCATCCGTGGTTTCCACCTGCTCTGAGAGCTTCTGCTTTCTGTCGTTCTGCTGCGCAATCCAGTAGCGCCAATAGCCGTGCACCTGATGATCGTGCAGTTCGTTGTAGACCACCTCGCGAACCAACTGATCAGCCGGCTCCGGCGGCAGGGCAAATGCTCTTCCGAGACTCAGGACAAACCCTGCCACGGCAAGAATCCATATGTAGACGCGCATTCGGTTTCCTCCGCTAGTTCGTTGGTCGAGAGGTTCGAATGCAGTATCCGTTAGGGTCTTGAACCTGTTGCAATCCAGGCGTGAAAAGCCGAAGAAAACCGGAATGATTGCCCTAATTCCCGAGGATTCGCGAACCATCTTGTGCAACAGACGTCCGCCCGGGGCGCGCTTGCTACACTGAGGCCATGTTGGATGACCACGCATTTCGACAGGCCGCTGAGAGCGAGATCGAGTCGCTCAAGCAACATCTGATTGCACGCGAAGACTCCGAAGACGCCAGCTTTGAGACCGAAGAACAGGGCGGTGTCCTGAACGTCGTATTTGAGGAGCCACCGGGCAAGTTCGTCATTACCCCAAACGCACCTGTCCGGCAGATCTGGATCTCAGCTCTTTCGACCAGCTTCAAACTGGATTGGGATGACGCGGCAAAGGCCTTTGTACTGCCCCGCACAGGTGAACAACTCAAGCCGCTCGTTGACCGCCTGATCGGCGAATACAACCAGGGCTAGCCGACCTGCAACAATCTCGCGACGCAAAAAGAAAACGGGCCCGGCGGCAACACCGGACCCGTTTTCTTCTTGCGCGCTTTCTACTTCAGGTTGTAGACGATTGCCAATTCCTTCTGAGCCAATGCCTGCGGCAGCGGCGCATATGAGAGAGCGCTCACCTCGCCCTGGCCGGACTTGATGATCCAGCTCAGCAGGTCCTTGAGCACCTTGCGGTTCTCGGCATTCGTTCCCTGCACCGGAATCAGCAGGTAAGTGAAGCTGGAGATCGGGTACGCATTCGCGCCCGACGCGTTGGTGATGGAAACGCGGAAGTCCGCGGGAATCTTAGCGCCGGCAGCAGCTTCGGTCACGCCTTCAATCGAGGCGGTAACCCAGTTGCCTGCGGCATTCTTCACAGCACCGTAGGCGATCTTGTTCTGCAGCGCGTAGATCAGCTCAACGTAGCCAATCGCGCCTGGCATCTGGCGAACCAGACCGGCAACACCCTCGTTGCCCTTGCCGCCGACGCCAACCGGCCAGCTCGGCGAGGTTCCCTTGCCTGGGCCGCCCGACCACTCCTTGCTTACCTTGCTCAGATAGTCCGTGTAGATGAAGCTGGTTCCCGAACCGTCCGAGCGATGAACGACGATGATCTTCTGATCGGGCAGCTTCGCGCCGGGATTGTCCTTCGCGATGCGCGGGTCATTCCAGTTCGAAATCTTGCCCAGATAAATGTCGGCAAGCACATCGCCGGCAAACTTCACCTGGCTCACACCCGGCACGTTGTACACCGGAACAACCGCACCGAGCACCGTGGGAATGTGCAGAACCTTAATCTTCGCGGATGCAATCAGGTCATCGGTCATCGGCATGTCCGATGCACCGAAGTCGACCAAACCCGAGGTCACCTGGCGAATGCCACCACCAGAACCGATCGACTGGTAGTTCACC
>DATMUN010000049.1:0-2237 GCA_035563895.1 Occallatibacter sp.
GCGGCGGTTGCCGATCACGCGGATCTGATCAACCGTCTGCCCGAAGGCTCCGGCTGCCGACAACGCGACGACAAGGAACAATGCCAGCCGGGCTCCGAGCCGCAGAGCGCGTGCCAAGGAAGCGTGCTTGATCTTCACCGGGTTTTGGTCCTGCGGCGAGCACAAGTACTGGTGCGGTCCTGGGTAAAGCTTCACGGGAAGAATATGCACACCCTCATTACGTAAAATCTGGTACGGCTTCAAGGAAAGGTTGATTATATTTGACCGTACCCGCCCCTCCCAAACCGCCGGAAGGCGCGTATTTACGGTCCGTACAACCCGGTCCTCGAACTCCGCGCCGCAGTCTGCGAAAGCGGACACGAACCGGGCCCCCATGGGGACCCTATCCAGTCTACCGGAGCCGGGCGGCCCTGAGCCTTGGAACGAGCGGGCTTACGGTCCCGAATCTGATATCTCGGTGGTTCGCAGTTTTAGACGTGCCAAAGCCAGACAAGACACCTTACCCCGGGAGGTTTTAGCCAGAATGCCCCAACCACAGCCCCAGGATGGCATCTATAGCTTCTCCGCGCCCCTCCTCGACAGCCAGCTTGTCAACCTTGGCAGCTTCCGTGGCCGCGTGCTGCTCATCGTCAACACAGCCAGTGAATGCGGCTTCACGCCCCAGTACGAGGGCCTCGAGCACCTCTACCGCGCCAATAAAGATCGCGGCCTCACCGTGCTGGCCTTTCCCTGCAATCAGTTCGGAGCCCAGGAGCCCGGCACCTCCGAGCAGATCGCATATTTCTGCAGTTGCAGCTACGGCGTCAGCTTTCCCGTCTTCGCCCGCATCGAGGTCAACGGCCACGGTGCTCATCCGCTTTACCAATATCTGACCGCCCAGCGACGCGGCATTCTCGGAACCCGGCGCATCAAGTGGAACTTCACCAAATTTCTTGTGGACCGTAATGGCCGCGTCGTCGCCCGCTACGCCCCCGCCACAAAACCCGAAGCGCTGTCCGAAGCGATTGAACGACTTTTAACCGAGCCTGCCGCCTGAGCGAACCTGCCCAGCTATTCCCCCGGGAGTATCCTGCTCATGGAGCGAAGAGTAGAGCAATGCGCAAGAATCTGCCCATGATTCTCGTTCGCCTGATGGTGGGCATCGTCTTTCTATTTGAGGGGATTTTGAAGTTCGTCCGCCCCGGCGAGCTGGGCGCGGGCCGCTTCGAACACATCGGTCTGCCGCTGTCTGGCCTGCTTGCGCCACTCGTAGCCGTGGTCGAAATCGTCTCCGGCGCTGCCCTGGTTCTCGGCGTCTACGCGGGCGATGCCGCCCTCATGCTGTTTCTCGTCATCATGGCCGCCATCATCACCACCAAAGTCCCCATCCTGCTCGGCCATTCGCTCTGGCGCTTTCCCGCCGCTCCGCTCAGCCACTACGGCTTCCTCTCGTTTATCCACGAAGCGCGAACCGACCTCTGCATGCTCCTCGGCACCGCCGCCATTCTCATCGACAGCGGTATAAAGCTCGGCCGCCGAACGCAGTGGTACCAGCGCTGAGAGCCCGCGAATGGACGCATCCCGCCCTCGCACGTCTCTGGCCGAGCTGCTCCGCGTCTTTCTTCACCTGGGATTGGTAGGCTTCGGCGGACCCGCCGCCCACCTGGCCCTCATGGAGCGCGAGGCCGTCGAGCGCCGTGCGTGGCTTTCGCACGCTGCGTTCCTCGACCTCGTCGGTGGCTGCAACCTGCTCCCCGGCCCCAGCTCCACGCAGGTGGCCATGGCTCTGGGATACAGGCGCGCCGGCTGGCTGGGCCTCGTCATCGCAGGCGTCTGCTTCATCCTGCCTGCCTCGCTGGCCACTCTGGCGCTGGCCTGGGCCTACGTCGCTTACGGCCACCTGCCACAGGTCGCCGGAGTTCTCTACGGCGCCAAGCCCGTCATGGTCGCCATCGTCCTTCAGGCGGTGTGGCGGCTGGGCCGCCGCGCTCTGCGTGGCTTTGCGCCCGTACTGCTCGGCGTCGCCAGCCTTGCTGCCGCTCTTGCCGGAGCACCTCCGGTCCTCGTCTTGCTCGCATCCGGCGGTCTGCTTCTTATGCTCGCCTGGCGCCGCACGCAGCGCAGCTCAGCCGCCGCGCTGGCATTGCTGCCAGCCAGCATCCCCGCCGCCACCCTCAGCCTCGGATCCATCGCCCTCGTCTTCCTCAAACTCGGCGTCGTGGTCTTCGGCTCGGGCTACGTCCTGTTGGCCTTCCTGC
>DATMUN010000050.1:0-9039 GCA_035563895.1 Occallatibacter sp.
TAACGACCGTGAGGCCCGTCACATCCTGAGATTCCCGCGCTGCCGCAAACTTACCGTGGGTAATCGTTCGGAATCATTTCTGAGGTTACCCGGATACCTCGGGTGGGGTCCGAGTGTAGCCGTACAAGTTGGACCGTCTGAGACACGCTCTTTTCCACTACATAGAAAAGGTCAGGCCATGATGGAAGGCGGGGCAGCGGTAGGACAACTCAAGCGCCAGAGGGCGCTGCGACAGGGACCGATCGGTTGCGCTGCCTGCGGCAGCCGCCGGCCGGGCTGGTTCTGCTCTCTTGGCAACTCCGTTCTTGCCGATCTCGAGCTCGTCACAAGCACCATCTCTCTTCCAGCACAGGCAAGCCTCTTTACGCAAGGCGACGATGCGCGCTGCCTGTACCTGATCTGCAATGGCTACCTGAAGCTCACCACGGGCCGCCCGCAAGACCGGCAGATGATCGTACGCGTGGCTGGTCCGGGGTCCATGCTGGGGCTGTATGCCGTGCTCTCGCATGGAGTCTATGAAGTTTCGGCCGAGTCTTTAACACCGGCGCAGTTGCGCCCAGTGGAGCGCGACCGCTTCCTGAACTTCCTGCGCAGCCACAAGGAAGCCCAGATGCGGGCCGTGCAATGCATCTGCCAGGAGTATCGCTTTGCGCTGCAGGATGCCTGCCGCATCGCACTGGCTGAGACCGTGGCCGCGCGGCTGGCCCGCCTGCTCCTCGAGCTCTCCCACCAGATCGGCGAGCAGACCGATGGGGGCGCATTCCACTTCCCGCTCCTGCTCACCCACGAGGAGATGGCCTCGATGGCCTGCACAACGCGCGAGACAGTCACGCGCACTCTGGGCCAGTTCCGCAAGGAGGGGTGGATCTCGATCGAGGACTCGCAGGTGACGGTGCACGGGCCCAGTCAGCTCCAGGCGCTGATTTAAGGCCGGCTTTTCCGCTTCCGGCTTCATGAGTTCCCGCGTCCAACCAATTATGATCGTCTATGGGAGTTCGTGCCGATTTATGACTCGTCTGCTTTCCTGCCTGGCTCTTGCCCTGTGCTCGTATACGCTCGCCGCCCAGGCCCCGGCTGCACCGGTGACGACAACGGCTTCACCTGAGATCGCCCAGTTCCAGAAGCTTGAAGATACCTGGGATGTGGCCATTAATTCACGCGATCAATACAGCCTCGAGCTGGTGCTTTCACCGCTTTTTGTCGATGTGGCTGCCAGCGGCGACATCACCACGCGCAATCAGCAGGTTGCCACGCTCGTCGCCAACGACGACAAGACCCTGCACATCGAGCAGAAGGTCATCACCGTGCGCCTCCTGGGCGATATCGCCGTGGCCAACGGGTCGTATCTGCTGCACCACAAGGTTCCAACCGGCGTGGTAGACGAGAAGGGCATCTTCACGCACGTTTTTGAAAAAGTGCGTGGCGGCTGGGTCTGCATCAACTCGCAGCGCACCGCGATCCGCGAAGACGCACCCGGCAAGGCCAAGAAGCCGTCCGGCTCCAAGGCAGAGGAGCCCTTCCACATTCCGTTCTTCAGCAAGGACCAAAAGAACTAGCGCTGCAAATCAGGCCGTGGCCCGGCGCTGGCCCTGCAGCCGGATGGAGACGTGTACCAGCGAGAGCGCTGCGGGCGTTACACCGGGAATGCGGCTTGCCTGCCCGATGGTCAGCGGACGAACGCGCTCCAGCTTCTCGCGCATCTCACGCGAGAGGCCGCTGATGGCGCCGTACTCCAGCCACTCGGGGATGGCGACGGCCTCGGCAGCCTTCAGCTTCTCGATCGACTTCCGCTGCTGATCGAGGTATCCGGCAAACTTGATCTCCGTCTCGACCGCACGCGCCTCGTTCCGCAAAGCCTGATGGGCCACCGGATCGCCGGCATTCGCTGTGGCAAAGTAGACCAGTTGCGAATTCTCGCCGAGAGCGGTGTGCAATGCGCGCAGGACCGGCTCGATTGTGACCTCAGGACGTTTGAGCAGTTGCATCCAGGTCAGTCCGGCAGTCGCTGTCAGCTCACTCAAGCCAGCTTCACCGAGCGCCGCCGGATCCGCCTTGGTTGTCGAAAGCAGCCGCTCGAGCGATGCCATGCGCGCCTGCTTCTCCTCGTACTCTGCCCATGCGGCGTTGCCGATGAGCCCCAGCCTGCGGCCGTAAGGCGTCAGGCGGCGGTCGGCATTGTCGATGCGCAGATGCAGGCGGAACTCGGCCCGCGAAGTGAACATTCGGTAGGGCTCGTTGGTGCCCTTCGAGATCAGGTCGTCGATCAGGATGCCGGTGTAGCCCTCGGTGCGGTCCATGGTGAACGGTGCTTCGCCCTTGAGCCAGAGAGCTGCATTGATGCCAGCCATGATGCCCTGGCAGGCGGCCTCCTCATAGCCGCTGGTCCCGTTGATCTGCCCGGCGAGATACAGGCCCTCCATCGACTTCACGCGCAGTGTGCGGTCCAACTCGGTCGCGTCCACCGCGTCGTATTCGATGGCATAGCCGGGGCGCAGCATCTCGGCATCTTCAAGGCCGGGGATGGAGTGCACCATCTGCCACTGCACCTCCATAGGCAACGAGGTGGACATGCCGTTGACGTAGACCTCGTGTGTGTTGAGGCCCTCGGGCTCGAGGAAAAACTGGTGCTGCGTCTTGTCAGGAAACTTGACGATCTTGTCTTCGATTGACGGGCAGTAGCGCGGCCCGATGCCCTCAATGCGCCCGGAGTACATCGCCGACCGGTGGACGTTCTCGCGGATCAGCCGCAGCGTCTCCGGCGCAGTAAAGGCGATGTGGCAGCTGACCTGCGGCTGCGCGATCTTCTTCGTGCGGAAGCTGAACGGCGTAGGCTCGGCGTCACCGGGCTGCTCCTCGAACTGCACCCAGTGGATGGTGCGGCCATCGAGCCGGGGCGGTGTTCCTGTCTTGAGTCTGCAAGTCCGAAGGCCAAGAGCCCGAAGGGCCTCGCCGAGCAGGACAGACGCGGGCTCGCCGCTGCGGCCTGCCGGATAGCGCTCCTCGCCGCAGTGAATCAGCCCGTTAAGAAACGTGCCGGTGGTGATGATGGTGGCTCCGGCGATGAGGCGGCGGCCATCGCGCAGCTTGAGTCCAAGGACGCGACGATGCGGGCGCGCAGGCCGCGGGAGCTCGCCATCTGCTTCCGGTCCGGCTGTGCCCTGCCCTTCCTCAATGATGAGATCGACGACCTCGGCCTGGCGGATATGGAGCCCGGGCTGCGCCTCGAGTACCTCGCGCATCTTCACGCGGTAAAGCTGCTTGTCGCACTGTGCGCGGGGGCTCCAGACAGCTGGCCCGCGCGAGGTGTTGAGCAAACGGAACTGGATACCGACCGCGTCGGCTACCTCGCCCATGATGCCGCCCAGCGCGTCGACTTCGCGCACCAAGTGCCCCTTGGCCACACCGCCGATAGCCGGATTGCAGCTCATCTGCGCGATCAGGTCGAGGTTCATGGTGATGAGCGCGGTCTTCAGGCCCATGCGCGCCGCAGCCATGGCCGCCTCGCAGCCTGCGTGCCCGGCACCCACCACCGCGACATCGTATTGCTCAGTAAACGCCATCTACTTCTATTGTACGGAAGTAATGGATTCGCATGCTGCTGACTGCGCGCCTGATGCCGCGCTTCTATAATCGCGACAGACTCCGGCAAAGGGATACGAGGCCCCTGTCGCGATGAGCAAGTTGTGTACGTGTGGAAGTCCGGCGAAAGGCAGCGATACGCTCTGTGCCCGTTGCGAGACGTTGCAGGTGCTTGGGTTAACGCCCGATGCCAGCCCTGCCGATGTTGAGACCGCGTGGCGCATGCTGGTGAAGGTCTGGCACCCAGATCGCTTCCCCGGTGATGAAAAACTACGCCGCGCAGCTGACGAGAAGCTGAAGGCGATCAATGCTGCGCATGCCCGGCTCCTGGCGGAAGGCGAGGCACCGCGCAGACCTCGACCGGCCGAGCCGCCTGCAGCGGCTCCCGCAGCAGAGGCGTCGCCACAGGCTAGAGCGACTCAGCCGTCTCGACCGATTCGCCGCATTGGCTTGCCTCGATGGTGCTTGCGGGGTTTGGCGGGCGCGTTCTTTCTGGCGACGATCCTTGTGCTGTTCAAGGTGACGGATCTATGGCTGCTGGCGCAGCCGCAGATTGCGCCCATGTACAGCGCATGGCGCGCCAATCTTGTGCGCACGATTGCCATCAACTGGAATCGCACCTGGGGCGGCATTCATACCGGGTCTGCGGCGCCTGCGCAGGTCGCGGCCCAGCCGGAGACGGCGAGCGAACCAAAGCCGCAGGCAAACAACGCGGCAACGCCAGTTCCCCACGTGCGCGGAGTGCAGCCGTACGTCACAGTTGGGCTGACACGGAGCGAAGTGGAGGCGGCGCTTGGAACACCGACTGAGGCTTCAGCAGATGAACTGCGGTATGGGGACTCGGTCCTCGCGCTGCTGGATGGTCGAGTGGCAGGCTGGAGCATCAGTGCAAATTCGCCGCTTCGCGTCAAAGTCTGGCCAAGCACGCCGCTTAGCCCTGGCGTCACAACGTTCAACGTGGGCTCGACGCGCGACGAGGTGATTGCGCTGCAAGGCACCCCAAGCTTGCTCACTGCACGCAAGTTCGGCTACGGGCGCTCTGAAGTCTACTTTGAAGACGATCGCGTCGTCGGCTGGAAGAGCAATCCGACTTCGGTGCCGCTCAAGGTTCCAGCTCAGTAAAGCCCATTCGCATCCGGGCATTTCAACTGGTGCTATGCTGCACAAAAGCAAGCTGCGCTTTCCCTATCCCCGGGAGGTCTCCAGTATGGGTTCATTTGAGCGCACATGGGAGCAGCCGCACGATGCCGTCGCTGCTGCTTCAACCGAGACGCAGACGCCGGAAGAGTTGGCTGAGGAGCATCGCAAGATCCGCCGCCTGCAGCTGGTCGTGAACATGGTGATGCAGGTGATTGCGCAAGACACCTCACTGACCGTGGACGAAGCATCCACCATGGTGGCGGACACACGGCGGCTTGCACTGGGCATGTTCCCAGAAAAAGAGCTGGCGTTTAACTTGATCTACTGGCCGCGGCTCCAACGGCTGATGCGCGAACGCTACAGAATGCAATAGTCTTACAGTACTTTCGGGCGAGTTTTGCAATCGGCTTTGTTCGGCCACCGATTTCTGCGCATCAAAGCTCCTACCATCGGTCTCAGGCGCTGGAACACAGGCCGCAGGTCGACGATTCCCCCCGGAGGTTCCCCCCATGAATATCCGTCTGCTCTTCGCCGCTGCATGCATCGCGTGCAGCGTACCGTTGGCCGCACAGCAAGCTTCGGCCTCAGCATCCCAATCGACAAGTGCCACCGCACAAGGCGCACAGGTCAACGCCGCGACGGCGGCTGGCGCCGACGCAAATTCGAGCGCTCAACTGCAGCCCGTGAATGCGGAACTGGTTGGTAAGCTCGATTCAAAGTCGGCCAAAGTGGGCGATACGGTAGTGGCCAAAACCACATCCAAAGTTCGTACTGCGGACGGCAGTATGCTGCCCAAGGGATCGCGGCTCGTCGGCCACATCACCTCCGTGCAAGCACATGGCGCCGGCCACGCCGACTCCAGCCTCGGCCTGGTCTTCAACCGAGCTGAACTGAAAGACGGTCAGAGCTTCGCCATTCACTCGGTTCTGGAATCGGTCGCACCGCCCGTGAGCATGGCAGCCGCCAGCTCGAGCGAAGACGACGTGGCCATGTCCGCTCCGATGGGCGCAACTGCCGCTAGAGGAGGCGGACGCACGGGCGGAGGGTTGCTGGGTGGAGGCGCAGGTCTGGCCTCTTCTGCCACAGCAGCCACGGCAACTACTGTGAATTCCGCTGCCGAAGGCGCCGCTCGAACGACAGGCTCGCTTGCGCAGAACACCACGGAAGACGTTGCCGCTGGTGCCAGAGCAACGGCCGCTACGACTGGCCAGATGGCCACTCATACCACCGCTATTCCCGGCGTCATGCTGGCAGGCGATGCAACCGGCGCGGCATCCGGCACACTTACGGCGACAAATCGCAATGTCTCGCTGAGCTCAGGCACGCAATTGGTGCTGGGTTTAGCGGCCACTGCGCATTGACTGCGTGCGTGCCGCGGAGGTGACTCCACGGCACGCACACCCTACTTGTTTTCGTTGCCCGTGAGCCGGAAGGTGATCGTGCCCCAAAACAATCGCGCCCGCATCTGAACGGGCAGATGCCGCTCATCGTCGGTATACCAGATCCAGATATTACCGCGATTCTTCACCACGCCGGCTTCGGCGGTTGGCTGCACGCGGATCGTCTTGAAGCTGCCGAGAGACGTCTTCACTTCCTCGCGGCCTTCCACCTTCATCGTCACGGGCACGTTGTGCATCGCGTCCACCACAGGAATGGTGAAGCTCTGCCCCACATTCAGCGGCAAAGCCGAGATGTAAAACACGCCCGTCAGCAGATCCGTCATGCACGAGGGAATTGCCGATTCAACGTGCTTGCTTTGGCCGGTCACCAGATTTTTTTCGTCCAGGATCGACTTGCCCTGCGCGTAGTCCATGCGCAGGTTTGAGTTCAACTGGCGGCGCCCTTCGACGATCTGCTTGTCGAATTGATAGGTGCAGCCCTTCGAGCGGTCGAATACGGACTGAAAGCGGTCGCTCACGTGAAAGAGCAGGTTGATTGCGCCAGCCGCGTCTGCCGAGGCAGAGATGCGCTCGCGATCACCCATCGACTCGAAATGAATCACCGCGGTACCGGCGGGGAATACGCGCCAGTCGACGGAGTAGGTGAGCGTCTGCTTTTGCGGAAAGCTGTAGCCTGCACGCGGCGCGGGCAACGGTGGAAGCTGCTGCGCAACTGCACTGGCTGTGGCCAGGGCGAGGGCAAAAGAAATCGTCTTGACCATCGTGCGCATCTTCACCGTGAAGCTCGGCTCCTTCGTACTCTCTTTAGACTCGGCGTGATGGGATTCGGATGACCGGCTCCCCGCGTGTGGTGGCCCGCAGCTTCAACTCAGCTCCAATTGCGATAACACACAGCTTATCGCAACAGATGGAGGAATGCTCCAAAAGCCGGCCTCAGCAGGAACAGGCTCAGATAGAGCAACACAGCTCCTATAGCTGCATTGTACTCGCGATGACGCAGGTAAAGCTCGAAGGAGAAACGCCCTGCTTCTCCCGCAGGCCGTGCGGCGCCCAAACGCGGAACGAGTCGCGGCACACGCGCGCAGTAGGCATCGAAATCTGCGAAGGTCTTGCGCAGAAACCGCTCTTCGGAGCTGATGACCGGCACATAGATCACCGTGAAGCCAATGGCGAGAACAAGTGCAATGGGCCAGCTGAGCAGTGCAAAGGCAAAGCCTGCAGCTATCAGCATCGATCCAAGGTAGAGCGGGTTGCGCGTGTAAGCATACGGGCCGGTCTGCGTGAGTTCCTGGTTCTTCTTCACATAGCCGGAGGCATATCCGCGAAGCCACAGCCCCGGAACCACCAGCGCCAGGCTGGCGATAACAGCCCACATCTGCGGCTTGCGCTGCCACAGGTCCGTAAGATAAAGCGCAGCCGTGACAAAACCGAGCGGCACGCGAATGCGGCGCGCGACCTTGCGCCACTGATCGAGAAAATCTCGTGTCGAATCTGTATGACTGGAACTCATTGGGTCGTTTCAGAATAAAGCAGTTGGTCGGCTGCGTGCAGCACCACCTCGGGCTCTATGGTGAGCAGCCCCGCTTCAGGCTCGGCTCGCCGAGTGTGGTCACGCTTGCTCTCAGGATTGCGCAGCACAATGGCGCGCGTGCCGAATGGTCCGTTGCGGCTTGGGTCTGTAGGCCCGTAGATGCCTACGACAGGCTTGCCCAGAGCACACGCCAGATGTAGTGGGCCGGTGTCTCCGGCAACGAGCAGAGCGATGCGCCGCGTGACGGCGATGAGCCGCTCGAGCGATGCATTCAATACCGTTGCAGCGCAGCCAGTGGCCTGCACGATGGACTCAGCCAGTGGTTCTTCGCCGGGGCCGGCATTCACGAGCACGCGACAGCCGCGCTCAGCGAGACCTTGCGCCACCGCACCGTACCGTTCCACCGGCCAGCGCTTTGCACCCCACCCCGCGCCGGGGTTAATCAGAACGGCGGGCCGAGCGGCCGACGAAGCCAGCAATGCGTCTGCCCACGTTTCAGCTTCGGCATCGAACGGCAGCCATGCCTGCGTGTACTTCAGGTCGTCGCCGGCGATCTGCGCGGCAAGCTCCAGATCCTGCTCGATGACGTGTGCGCCGGTGGTCTTCACGCGTTCGGTAAACAGCAGCCGCGCGGCGCGTTCACGTGGCTCCGCTTCACCGATGCGGCGACGGCAACCGGTGAGCCGTGCCAGCGCTGCCGAGCGAACTGCTCCCTGCAAATCGATCACAGTATCGTACTGGGCTGCTCGCAGAGCTGCTCGCAGAGCCTTTACTTCGTCCCGTGTCTGCTCGCCAAACGGCGTCTTGCGCCACGCCTTGGTCGCGGCAAAGTGAAGCCCGTCCACCACGGGCTGCGTGGGCCGTGCCGCGCTGGTATCGCGGCCGAGCGCGCCGTCTGCCCGCAGCAGTGAGCGCCACTTCGGCTCCACCACCCAGTCGATCACCCAGCCGGGATGCATCTTCCGGAGCGCGGTCACCGCGGGAAGCGCGTGCAGAATATCGCCCATGGCGCCGAGGCGCACCACGAGCACACGATACTTGGACTGCGTTTGCAAGGTCTGATTCTCTCACACAGGACGCGACGCGATCAGCCGGCTCAGAAGCCAATTCATTGCGGCGGCTTCGTTGTCAATCGAGGTGGTCAATACAGCGGTGCACAAGGGCAGATCGGCTGGGAACTGCTCGGTCAAGACGCCCAACCGTACGGCATCTTTTTCAGTGGTCACCAATGCTGCAGCGTTTGCACGGCGCGCCCGTTCGACGAGCCACTCCACAACATGCTCTGTGTAATCGTAGTGATCGGCGAAAGCCTTTTGCATGGCGAGCTTCACACCTGCCGCCTCTAGCCCATCGAAAAACTGCGCAGGTCGTGCGATACCGCAGAACGCA
>DATMUN010000051.1:0-3371 GCA_035563895.1 Occallatibacter sp.
ATGCCGCCGAGCCCGACGAGGTGACCAGCCCCACCTTCACATTGATCCACGAGTATGACGGTACGCAGGACGGCCGGCAGGTGAAGCTCTTCCACCTCGACGTTTACCGCCTTGAGGGTGAGCGCCAGCTTGAAACGCTCGGCCTCGACGAACTGCTTACTGACGATGCCCTGGTGCTCGTCGAGTGGGGCGAAAAGTTCAAGAGCATCCAGAAGAAAGCCACGGGCGAGATTTCTATCGTCTCCACTGGCGGCGATGCCCGCAGAATTACCGTCACTCTTCGGGATTGAGCACCTGCGGTGCGGCAGTTGCGGCTGACGCCGCAGCATTTGAGAAGCGCCATGGACAGCGTTCCCCACACCGGCCTTGCACAAACCTGCTGCGGCGGCACCTGCGCTTCACAGCACGATGATGCGCGTCCAGCTTTCTCGCGAGAGGTCGTCTGGCTCCAGGGCATCACGCTTGCATGGATGGTGGTGGAGTGCGCCGTCTCATTGTTTGCCGTATGGCGCGCACACAGCGTGGCATTGCTGGCCTTCGGGTCTGACAGCTTCGTCGAACTGCTCTCCGCCATCGTCGTTCTGCTGCAATTCACGCCGCGACGCATGCTGAGCAAGGCCGTCGCCGAGCGCGCCGCGGCCATACTCCTATACGCGCTGGCCGCTGTTGTTGTCCTCATCGCCGCAACGTCGTGGCACGCCGCAGCCGACGCGAGTATTCTTGGAATCGCCATCACGCTTGCGGCGCTCGTCGTTATGCCGGTGCTCGCCGCGCGCAAACGCCGCCATGCACGCCTGCTCAACAACGGTGCACTCGCGGCAGATGCTGCTCAGTCCGCCACCTGTGCGTATCTCGCTGCGGTCACGCTTGCTGGTCTCGCTGCCAATGCCCTCTGGCACGTCGCGTGGATCGACTCCGCAGCCGCACTCGTTGCTGTGCCCATTCTTCTTGTCGAAGCTCGCCGCACGTGGCGTGGTGAGGGCTGTGGCTGCTGCGCCTGATTTACTCGTCTAGACCAGCGCAACTCGCTCGGGCAATCCCACAAGCATTGCCTCAATCTGCGGGCTTTCTGTCGGCATCCCGTAGACCTGCGCATAACAACTCTGGAGCCAACTCCGCGCGCAGCTCTTCTCGATGAATGCGGGCAGCTTTTCTCTGAATACCAATAGCTCCATCGGCGGCGGAGTCGCGCTCGACACACGCGGCATGCGGTAGCGCAGCCCGTCGACTTCCTTCGCGCCCAAGCGCCTGTAGAAGGCCTTGCGACGAGTTCGCTCGGCGTTATCTGACGATTTTGTGCGGTCTGAATCAACTTCCACGAGCAGGAATCTTCCGACAAGATGCGGCTGTGCAACCGTCTCGCGGAAGAGCCATGCACCGATGCCACGGCCGCGTTGGTGCGGAGCCATGGCCATGTATTCGAGCAGCGCTGCTTCTGTGTCGCGCAGGTTGGCAGCAATCGAAAACCCCACTACAGTCCCGTTTTCGACGGCCGCCAAAAAACTGTACTCGGGCTGCGCCACCATCGCTGCCAGTTGCTCCGCGCTTTTGCGCTCGCTCGGTGGAATCGATTCGGCATAGATGCGGAGCAACATGTCGAACGCAAGCTCTGCTGACGTCAAGACTTGTTGCACTGTCCAGTCGCGGCTAGCCTGTGGAAGGGTACTCATCGCACTCACCATTCTCTCGTATAACGAGGGGGCTTCAGCGCAAAAGCAACGGCCCACCCGCGAAGGGGTGGGCCATTGCAGTCGACTGAATCCAGAGTTCGCTTAAAACCCCATGATGTTGTAGCCGCAGTCCACGTAAATGGTTTCGCCGGTGATTGCGCTTGCCAGGTCGCTCGCTAGGAACAGCGCCGTGCCGCCCACTTCGAGCTGGTCCACGTTGCGGTGCATCGGGGCGCGGTCGGCGGCCATCTTCAGCATGTCTCCCAAGGCGCCGATGCCGCGCGCGGCCAGCGTCTTGATCGGTCCGGCCGAAATCGCATTCACGCGGATGTTCTTCTCGCCCAGGTCGCGGGCGAGGTAGCGCACGCAGCACTCGAGTGAGGCCTTGGCCAGCGCCATCACGTTGTAGTTCGGCACGACCTTTTCGGCCGCGAAGTAGCTGAGTGTCATCACGCTGCCGCCTTCGGTCATCAGCGGAGCCGCGCCACGCGTTACCGCGATCAACGAATAAACGCTCACGTCGTGCGCAATGCGGAAGCCCTCACGGCTGGTGTTGATGAACTGGCCCTTCAGGTCCTCAGCGGGAGCGTAGGCAACCGCGTGCACCAGAGTGTCCAGCTTGCCGTACTTCTCCTTCAGCGTCGCAAACAGCGCGTCAATCTCGGTATCGCTCGAAACATCGCACGCGAATCCCGTCGCGCCCGGCAGTTCCTTGATCAGGTCCTCTGCCTCGGCGCGCATGCGCTCGTTCTGGTAACAGATGGCCAGCGTGGCACCGGCCGCGTGCAGCTTCTGTGCAATGCCCCAGGCGATGGAACGCTTGTTGGCCAGCCCGAAGATAACGGCCGTCTTACCTGCCAGATCGATCATGCTTGTGATGTACTCCTCAGAAAATCAGAAATGTAAATCGGCTCAGCGCGAGCCGTGAACAAGGGAACCGTCTTCTAGAATATCAGCCGCCCAGGTCCACCAGCTCCACTTCGCCCACTGGGCGCCCCAGGAACCGCGATCCGAGCCGCTCGAACTTCTCCACCGAGTCGGTGGCAAAGCAGCGAATCTCGGTCGGCTTCTCCGCGGATTCGGGGTCGATTCCGACGGCGTGGCCGTTAATCAGCCGTGCAGCAGCGGCAGCAGTCGACTCCGCGGAGTCAATTACGCGCATCCCCTGCGGTACAGCGCGCTCCATCAGCGGCCGCAGCAGCGGATAGTGCGTGCAGCCCAGCACCAGCGTGTCCGGGGCAAGACCGTCGGCAACCGCGGCAGCGTTCAGTTCGTCCAGATAGATGCGGATCACCTGCTCGGTGACTGGGTGATTCGTCCAGCCCTCTTCCACCAGCGGCACCAGCAGCGGGCAGGCCTTCTCCAGTGCACGCAGCCCGCGATGCGCGCAGGCCTCGCGGTAGGCATGGCTCTGCACGGTCGCGTCGGTTGCGATGACCAATACATCGTTGGACGCCGAAGCCGCGCGCGCAGCCTCGGCTCCGGGCTCGATCACGCCCAGCACCGGCACGGGCACGGCGTCCTGGATTGCATCGAGCGCCAGCGCGCTGGCTGTGTTGCAGGCAATCACCAGGAAATCCGCCCCCTGCTCTTGCAGAAGGAAGCGCGCACTCTCCACGGCGTAGCGGGCGATGGTGCGCCGCGACTTGGAGCCGTAGGGTAGGCGCGCCGTGTCGCCGATGAATGCGTATCGAGCCGCAG
>DATMUN010000052.1:0-8961 GCA_035563895.1 Occallatibacter sp.
GCAGAAGACTCACGATCTGCTCCGGCGTATGTTTCTTCCCTCGGGCCATCCCAGGCTCCTCTCATACCAGCTTCTCTGATGATTCCCGCTGGTACAAAATTCGCCGGGCACTCCAGCCGTTCAACTGCCAGCCGCCGACCACACCGACCTGCGCATGATTGCCCAGGTACAGGGTGTCGGTGCCTCCCATTGTGAAGGCCGCACTTCCGACCGACTCCACAACTATGCTGCAGTTGGTCGTAATCTTGGCATTGCCCGAGATGAAGAATGCCTGTTGTGCCGTCGGATCAAGAGCGTAGAGGCATGCGCCGTTGACACTTTGCGCAATGCTCGGAACTGCTGCTGTCACAAACAAGAGCAATGCCTGAAAGACAGCGCGCGCACTACGACACATGTTCTTCATCCCAATCCCTTTCCTGGGTACACCGCACGGCACGATACTTTGCCCACAAGGAACCAATTCTCGAATACCCGCATGCTGTGAGTTCGACACGCGGGTACGATCGCGCTGATGAATGTCAGCGCATACGAGTCGCAACTGAAGTTGGTGCTACCTGAGCATCGATACGCGCAGACTCATCCAGTTCGCGCCGGGTAAGGCTGATCGAACGTCGAAGGTCAACGCAGTTCCGAATTGCTCAAGGCGATGCTGACAACACAGAAGGGAAGGAGAATTCAATATCGTCGCGTGTAGTGCGCGGTTCTCTCAGTCAAGCCACGCTTATGTGAACCGACCACCCGTCCGCAACAGCGCCGTCCGGCTTTGAGTGCCGATAACTCACCGACTCTCAGGTTGGATCATGCAATAACTGTCCCAAAGAATGTGGACGAAGAGTAGCACATAGTTACACTCGGAGAACATGAAAATATCGTGCATTCTTTGGACACAGCTAAAGATCACTTCGAACAGTTGTATAGTTTACAAACACACTCTGATCGCTTCGGTTGATCAGAGTGGAAATACCTATTCGAGGATTTCTGCGCCCCAAACTCAATATCCCCTCTAAATCCGCTTAGGGCTTCAGCTTTGCCCAGGTGCTGTTTGTTTCCGATCCAATCCTGACTGGGCGAGTCTTTTTCAGCCATACCTGGCACCAGTGTCTTTGGAGTTGTGGACGAGCACATCTCGTCGAATGCGACGTGCCAGATAGCTCCGGGGTGTCAGATCAGGTGCGTGGAAGTGTAGCGCGTTGGAGCAGTGATTGGACCTTGAGTCAAGCGTGCTCCTGCTGTCGTCTTTAGCGCAGATCGAAGCCTTAAGCAGACGAAGCAATCTCTTGCTCAAGCCTGCTGCCGAGAATCAAGTCCACAGCCCTCTGCGCGTTGGCGGCGGCGTGAACGATGAGGCGGCTATCTTCTTCCAGCTTTTCAATCCAGTTCTGGATGCAAGCGACGGTGTTGCGGTCGGTGTGCTCGTCGGCGATGCCAGCTATCGCGCAGAGAAACGCAGCGCCTATTTCGGCGACGAGCTCCTCTTTGCTGTACAACTCATCCCCGAAGCGCTCGCCAAAGGTGCGATTGAGCCGGCTCACGTGGCCGGTGCTGTGCACGAGTTCATGGAACAGAGTGCTGTAATAGTGGGCTGCATCCATAAAGCGATTCCGTGCAGGCATGTGGACAGAGTCCGTCGAGGGCCGGTAGTAGGCGCGGTGCTCTGCGGAGCTATCGAGATAGAGCGCGGGCCGATCCTCCCATCCGGTCACGATACTTTCGCAGACGTCGTCTTCGTCGATCTCCGGCGTAATAATGGGCTGCGAGATTTCAGGAAGCGTGAGGCCGTCGCACTGCTCCACGTTGAACACAGTGTAGTGGCAGAGAACATACGGCACGTGCTCATCGTCTCCCGTGCCTTCCTCGTCTTTCGTCGCGTGTTCGGGAAGCTGCTTGTAAAAGATGATCGGCGTTCCATGCTCGCCTTTGCGAACAGTCCCATTCAGTGCCTGCGCCTGCTTGAGCGTGAGCCAGAACGGCGAGCTGTACCCGCTGGACCAAAGCAAGAGGACATTGATGCCACGGTAGGGCTTGCCGGTATGGAAGTTGCGCGGGAAAGGGCCGCCCGCGTAGCGCGGCGTCTTCCACGGCTTCTCCCACGGAATCACGCCCGCTTTGAGGCTGGAAATAATGCGGTCAGTGACGGTTTGATAAATGCTTGGCCTGCTTGCTGCGTTGCGATGGTTGCGGTATGCCATGACGTTTGCTCTCCTGTGCTGCCCGCGTGGGGCGAGATTCTGAAGGAGGGCTTTTCGCCTTTGGCTCTCAACCAAATTTCTTTTGTTGAGTGCCCCCGCTTCATGTCTTGTGCGGCGGGCGGAGACGAGGCGGGTTCAGTCAAGGGCGCACGTACTCTGCGCGTTTATGGAGCGTCAGCGAACACCCTTGACGGGTCCCGACCGGCTCTGCCATAAAGCCGCATGAAGCGGGGGCACTGGATAAAAGAAGAAATTTCGGTCTACTTCCGCATGGTTTTAGGGAGGGGCGTTGCGGGGACACTGGCCCCGCAGAGGTGGGGAGCGGAAGACGCCAGCATTACCGGCGGCTGAAGCGAGGGAGGAGTCCGTCCTCCCTCCCAACGTCTATCCTGTTTCTCTATGGGATCGGCAAGTACGTTCAAGTGTATGGATGTGGAGAGCTGGCGCGCCTTCACGAAACCGGAGATGCGCGAGTACCTGGAAGAGATGAGGAAGCGCACCGGCAACACGGACCGAGGCCCGCACTACAAGACCGTCCTCGCAGTACGGCAGCAGCTCTCGCCCGTCGATATGTATTGCTACCTGAAGGCCCGCTTCGGCGAACCGAACGGCGTTCAAAACATCCTGCGCTCGGACAGCAGTGATAACTGGATTCACTGGGAGTACAGCCTGAAGGCAGACGGTGAGGACATATCCATCGGCGGAACCTATCGCGAGGTCCACTTCATGCTTACGGAGAAGTTGGCCGACGCGGACTGGCCAGCCCTACTGAAGAAGATAAAGACGGACTTCGGGCGCATGGGGCAGGAGAAGTCGGAAGTTCTGCGCTCGCTGGAGAAGTGGGTTATCTTCCCAAACAAGTTCGTCGCCGTCTCGAACGTCTGCGCGGAGCTGCATGCGGAGATCGTCAAAGCGAGCAAGGCATTGCAGCCGGGAGGCTTTCCCCGGCACGCCTCGAATGCGATAGACCAGAAGCAGACCCAACACTATCAGAAGCTCGCCACACGCATGTTCGATCTCTACCGGAACTGTCTCGAACTCTCTTTGCTGACGCCGGTATTGGCCGAAGCCTTCCTCAACATGGCCATCGTAATCCTGTGCAAGAAAGAGGTGCGGGAGAATGCGCGCCAGTACGACGCTTTCCTGCGCTCGCAGATAGACGCGAAGATCTTCGATCTGCCCTACAAATGCCAAGGCTTCCGCAAGCGCATCGACCCGGACTCCGACACGTACAAGAAATTCAAGCGCGTGATGGACAAGCGTAATCACTCCATCCACGGCAACATCGACCCAGAGCGGGAGCAGATCGAAGTAGTCTACTTTGAGGGGAGGAGGCCGTTATTCAAAGAGCAGGGAGACCACATTGCCAAACGCCTTGACGCGCAGATACGCCAGTACGAGCCGGAAGTCGTGATCCAGGACTATGAGGACACGCATCTGTTCCTGGTCAGCATCGCCGACTGTCTCGGTTCCAAGCTGCGCAAGGATTTCTGGCATCTCATGGAAGACCCGTATCCCGGCTACGATTCGGCGAGGAAGATCGCGGGAGGTTTGCTGCCGGACACGACCGCGATTGCGCATATCGAAGGCGTCCGCTATGACGATGAGTTAGGAGTGAGCTGGGAGTAAAGCAAACTCCGCGCGGGGGCGGATCAAGAACACCTGGTGGTGTCACCGCCTACCTTTGAGTAGCGACCGGAGGGCACCGCGAATCGGCTCCTTCACCGGTTCCAGTTCTCCGTGCGAATCCCGCGCGAGATGCATAATGCTGAAATACGGGCGAGACTCCACCTCGATCAATATCTCCGTCTCATCGTCAAGCTCAATCGATATATAGATGTTGTGGGATTTTGGGAAGGGCTCTTCCAGACACACGCGACGAATTCGTTTACCCGTCGCATCGCTAATCTCCAGCACTGCGCGCTTTGTTTTATTCATCGCTTTGCGTCCCTTCTCTAGCCAGCCAAGGCGGTGGCCCCAGCATTCCGTCTGCACGCTTGTACACGTCGTAAAGCTCTACTTCCAAAGCGCGTGCAATTCGGTCAATCCTGCCTATCGAATAGTCGGTATGGAGTTGATTTGTCTCCAGCCGCCGAATCCACTGCGCGGAAACCTCTGCCCGCTTCGCCAGTTGATCTGGAGTCAGCCCTTTCTCTGTCCGCAACTGGCAGACAGCGATCCCAAGACTGCGGTCATGCTCCTGCTTATAGCGTTCAAAAGCCGCTGCATCTACCTGTTTCTTCATGGAATCAAACCTCCGTCGTCAGCGGAACGCCTTGTCCACGCCTGAGCAGCAAGTTCGTTGAACTGCTGTAGGGCGAAGAACCTCAGCCCTGCATATAGGTTCTTCACGAATTTGGCCTCGTTCTTGAAAGGGACAGATTTGCCAGAAAGATCGATCTTTTCGCTCCCGGCCCATGTATAGGCCGCGTAGACCATCAACTGTCTCGCGCGCTCGCCGCTGATGCCTCGCAGTGCTCCGATGTCCCGCGCAGATAGGCCGAGATGGACTGATTCAACTAACATTTCGTAGGCGCGCGCGAAACGCGCCCGATTTTCACGGGTGTCGCTTCGCTTTCTATAAGTGAAGTGGGCACCAAACCACAGAGGCGGCGTGTTCCAAGGCAGCCGGTCAGCATATTTGGCGCGGATCACAGCCATGGGAGAGGGGTTGGAGGGGACGGCACGATCAGCGATCCGTGAATACTGCCGCCATTGGTTACGTGCTCGATTCACCATCCAGCTCACAGCGTCCTTATGAGGTATAGGCAACCCAAGAGAAGCTGCCCATGCCCCCGCAAATAAATGAGCCTCCATGCTGAGAGCTTTGGCAATTGCCTTGAACTCGTCTTTCGTCAAGAAACTCTTTCCGGCGATGTAGCGCGCCAGGCAGCGCTCGGTGACATCGCCTAACCGGGTGCTCAACTCTTCGTGCGAGAGGTCGCCCCGCAGCATTTCAATCTGCATGAGCAAATGATGGCGAAAGTCCCATTTCATGGCAGACCTCCGAAATGGAGAGAGCTTTTTAGAAGCAAGGATTTGCATAGGCGCACAAAGGTGCGTCGTCGCGGCTATAGTTGATCCGGAACCACTACTTGAGGGGATGGTAGCAGAAATAGGTGTCTGAGACAACTATTAAAGGTGAAGATAGTATCGGCGACTGGATTTCGCAGGTCGAGGCGGCGCGGATTCGCGGCGTGTCGAAGCAGGCCATCGCCAAGTTGATTGCGCGGAAGCGCTTGTCAGCTCGTGAAATCGGTGGTCGTATGCTCGTGCGGAGATCAGAGGTAGAAGCCTTTGTGCCAATGCCGATCGGTCGCCCCCGCAAGAAGGCTTCGCCTAAGAAAAAGACCGCCCGCAAAAAGCGGATGGATTGAGCGGCCTGGATTACCGATAGATCGAATCAGTTTCACGCTGCACTAAGAACAGCCGCCAGCGGCGGCTCGTGCACGGAGATTTGCCGCTAAGAACGCCCCGGCGGGGCAGCGGCAAATCAGAACCAATATCGGATGAGATGCATTGGGATATGGAACTCCCTGCGCCAGCCTCCGCCAGCGGCTCCGGCCAAAGACGGCTTCGGGAGAGATTCACGGTCAGCCTGCCCTGCGGTGCTGACCTCGCTTGGATTTATCGTGCGTCTCCGCCGCTTTCGACGCTTTAGCCCTGGTAACGTCCACTTCCGGATGCGGCAGTTCCCATCCCGCCATGCCCTGCAACACACGGTCGGCGTGCTTGATGGTATTCACATGCCCATAGTGTTCCTCGATCATGTGGACGGAAGTACCCATCTGCTCGGCAAGGAAATACACGTCTACACCTTCCTGCAAGCGAAGCGTGGCATAGGTGTGCCGGAAGCAATAAGTGGAGCGCGGCACGCCCTGCGTGCCTTCGCGCAGATTCGCTTCGTTTAGAAGGTCGGCAATCAGACTGGTGTAAAGAGATTTTGCGGGCTTGCCTGTAATGTTGGTAAATACTCGGTTGTCCGGTTCCGTGGCCTTCGAGATCGTGCGGATGCGTTCCAGATAATCTCCAACACTCTTGGGAGCAACCAGCTTGCGTGACTTGCCCTTACCCTGCACGAACAGGACGACAATCTCTCGCCCCTCGCGGTCTTTCGCGGGCATAATGTCGCGCCAGCGGAGGTTCTTCATCTCCGCTGGCCTCATGCCAGTATTGCAGGCAATCAGAATCATGTTGTAGGTGACGGTGCGATACCAGACGCTCGAAGGCTTGTCGGCCTCGCCAATCCACTTGCGGCCTACGGTATGGAGCTTGCGATATTCCTCCAGCGTGAACTCGTCGCGTCGCATCGTCTTGAGCTTCGGGCGCTCGTCGAAACGCTGGCTGGCTGGAACGTAGCGTTTCTTAATCGCGAAATTCATCACCGCACCGAAGATCGACATTTCAAAGCGGATGGTGGAATCGCTGATGAAGGGAACCGTTCTTTCTTCGGAAGGCTTGACCTCAATCGGTTTCAAAACCCGAATGCCTAAAGTCTGTTGAACTTTGGTGCGGCGCTCGGCTTCGTTGTCCGCGAAGGCTTGGGCCATCTCTTCACTGACCTCCCGAACGCCATTGCGCTTGTTGCGTCCCGCGCCGTTCACCCGCCGCCATGCCGGATAACCGCCCCAAAGCTCATCCCCGATAAGGTGAACCTGTGTGGAACCTACATATCGGTCTAAAGCACCTTCGATGATGGCGCGAACCTTCTTGGGTCGCGCCTTGCTGATTTCCCCACGTTGCGCCCGCGCCTCCTGGGTCAGCAGATATTCTCTGCCTACCTCACGGAAAGGGCGATTGAATACAGGAACATCGTGCTTGATGCGAAACCGGATGTCCGCATCTTGATCGAAGGCGCGTTCCCGCGCCGCTTCTTTATCGGAGGTTTTGAGCGAAACGGTCTTGTAGCGGTCGGCCTTCGGCATCTTCATGCGGCAATACCACATGCGATGCTCCACGTCACCGCGCCGGAAGATGATGAGACCCGGCTTCAATTCCTCTTTTTCGGTGACGAATGCCATCCTCGCCTCCCATCGGTGAACTCATTCTGTGCAGATTCCGTGCAGGTTTTCCGTGCAAGTCCTTGATTCGCCGTTTCTGTGCAGGACTCGTACAGAGCATAGCAAAATATCAAGTGATTAATAGAGAATTATTTACGTGATATCTGTCATCCTGATCGAAAATCACGCCTACATGCAGGTCATCGGCAATCCCAACATGCCTTTCACCAACAAATACGCGGCTTCGGTGAATATGGCCACTAACTACTACGCCGTAGGGCATCCGAGCCTGACCAACTACCTTGAGATCGTCGGCGGCTCCAACTTCGGCGTTCGCGACGACAACGCGCCAGACTGGCACAACTCCGCCTGCTCGTCGAACATCGTCGCCAGCACCGTCTCGCTGGAGAACACCTCTACAGCCATCTGCCCAATCTCCGGCACAGGCACCGATGGTGCTACGCCCGTGATCGACTACACAAACGAAGTCTCCGGCCCTCCGGGAGCTATCGATATCGACGGCGTCCACGGCTATGCCGCAAACCCCAACACCGTAGCTGAAACCATTGCCGATGAACTCGTGCAGGCCGGCAAGAGCTGGAAGAGCTACCAGGAGTCACTGCCATCAACCGGTGCAGACAGTGTCAACACAGCCGACGGGTTCTTTTCCAACCTCACCGACATCCCAACCGCGCTGCCCGGCACCGGCCTTACCAACAGCAGCCTCGTCGCTCTGTACGCGGTCAAGCACAATCCCTTTGCCTACTTCCAGAACGTGCAGGAGGGCGCCAATCCTGACCTGAGCCTTCAGCAAATGGCAGGATTCGAAGGGAAGGGCGGCCTCTTCGCGGATCTGGCATCGGCCCGCGTCCCGTCGCTTTCCTTCATCGCGCCCAACCAGTGCAACGACCAGCATGGCCGCGGCAACGCGGGCGCAATCTGCGAATACGACCCCAACGACAATGGCACGCTCACCGGCCTCAACCCTGGGTTGATGTACCAGGGCGATGTCACCCTGCAAACACTGGTCACCGCCATCCACAAGTCCGAAGCATGGCAACGCGGCAAGAATGCCATCGTGATTGTCTGGGATGAGAACGACTACAGCGTTTCGCCCACGACGAACCGGGTGTTGCTGACCGTGGACACGAACTACGGACGCCGTGGCGTGAAGAGCAACAAGTACTACACCCACTTCTCGCTGCTGCGTTCACTCGAAGCTGGATTCAGACTGCCGTGCCTGAATCACGCCTGCGATGCATCGACCGCAGTCATCTCAGACCTGTTCGCCTCCGGCGATCGGGACCAGGACAACAACGAGCAGTAAGCAGACGCGCCAGTTACACGCGCCGATGCCCGGGCACGCCCGGGCATCGGCATTACACCCGCGGCAGTGCAACAGCCTCGCAGTTCTGGTGTGGCACAACCCAGCTGCTACTTCGGTTCTGCTGGAATGGCATTGTCCGGCACCGGGCCAGGCAGCGGGGGGCGCTTCTTCGCCCGCAGGTAAGCCACAATCTGCGCGATCTCGGGGTCCGTGAGCGAGTCAGAGAACGGCGGCATCTTCTCCCCGCCATTCAGGATCTGGTCCGTCATCTTCGCCGCAGTCCAGCGCTTGTCCTTGGCGATCGCCGTCAGCGACGGAGCCTTCTTCGTGCCCGCACCGTTCACGCCGTGGCAGTGCTCGCACCCCGACTTGCGAAACAACGCTGCTCCAGACTTCTCATCCGCCGTTTGAGCCGCGGCAGTCATTCCACCCAGCAGGAGCGCCA
>DATMUN010000053.1:0-3943 GCA_035563895.1 Occallatibacter sp.
AACCGCCTGGATCATTCGGTATCGAGGACCGGGGTGCCCGTCGAGCTGACGAAGAAAGAGTTCGCGCTTCTGGAACACCTGATGCTCAACCGTGGTCACTGCATCTCGCGAGTCGAGCTGTTGGACTCGGTCTGGAAGATGGAGCCGGCGCAGACCACGAACATCGTCGATGTCTACGTGAACTACCTTCGCCGCAAGCTGAAAGATCCACCGCCCGGCCAGCTGATTCGTACCGTGCGCGGCCAGGGCTACATGGTTCCGGCAGAAGGCAATCTAGCCGCACCGCAACCATCGTCAGTCGTCCTGCCAGGCGCCGAACGAGTGCCCGGCTTCACCGCCTGAATCGAACACCGGTTCCAGAACCGCTGAACAACCTGAATCCAAGGAGATTCTCGTATGCAGCCCTTTCGTGTCCCTGTTTTACCTGTTGCTCCTCCTGTGCGTGTTCGTCCACGCAGTGCCTTGGTAGCCAGTGCCGACCGCAGCTTCCGGCAAAGACTGAATGAAATCCTGACCGGCCTGCGCTGGCAGGTGCGCGAGGCAGAGGGTGGCGCCGAAGCATGGAAAGAGGTCGAGGCTGCCATTCCAGAGGCGGTGATTGTCGACTCGTGGTTGCCGGATTTGGACCACGACGAGTTTCTTGCCTCGTTCCGCAACTCGTTTCCCGAGGTAGATCTCCTGGTAGCCAATGAGATGGCTGCGGCCGATGGCCCGCGCAGCCCGCACCGGCAGGAGTTGCTCTATGCCTTGCGGCGTACGCAGGACAACGACACGGCGATCTGGAACGTGCCCAGCGTATTGGAAGTTCGCGCTGCGGGTGGATACGCGAGCCACGCGCACAGCGGCGCCTCGATCACAGCCTTCCCGCAAGCTGCAAAACATACAGCTCGCGCCGAAGGTGCAAAAGATGCAGAACAGGAAGCACCCGCGGTCTCGGCTGAGGTAACCGCCGCTGCGCACGCGAGTTCAACGCAGCGCGTGCATTCTGTCGAGCGTCTGCCTGAGCTCGTAGGCGATGCGCCGTGCATGTTGGAGATCAGCCGCAGGATTCGGCTCGTAGCTCCGCGTACTACGCCGGTGTTAATCGAAGGCCCGACGGGCTCGGGAAAGGAGCTGGTTGCCGAGGCCGTACATCGGCTTTCGTCACGCAATCGCAAACCCTTTGTCGCCATCAACTGCGCCGCGATTCCTGAAACGCTTCTTGAAGCCGAGCTGTTCGGACACACTCGCGGAGCGTTTACGGGCGCCGTGCAGGGCCGCGTGGGCCGTATTGAAGCAGCGGATGGCGGAACTCTCTTCCTCGACGAGATCGGCGAGATGCCTCTCGCGTTGCAGGCCAAGCTGTTGCGGTTTGTCGAGTGCGGCGAGTTGCAGCGTGTCGGAGATAACGAAACGGTCAAGGTGGATGTGCGCATTGTTGCTGCGACGCATCGGCCTCTGGCCGACCATGCAGGCAAGGGGACATTCCGTTCGGATCTCTATTACCGGCTTGCGGTCTTTCTTGTGCGCACGCCCGCGCTTGCCTCGCACATCGACGATCTGCCTTTGCTTGTCGAGCATTTCCTGAACCTGATGGGCAGAGAGATGCCAAGGAAGAGGATCGCTCCGGACGCAATGGCAAAGCTCACTCTGCACAACTGGCCAGGCAATGTCCGCGAACTGGAGCATGTGCTCGAGCGAGCTGCCATTCTTGCGGGCGACTCACCGGCCCTGACTGCAGAAGAGATCGACTTTGGTTCCGAGGTCAACTGAAAGCGGGAGATGAATATGCAGGTTGAAACACGATTGAGCGATCAGATTGCCCGCTATCTTGATCTGGCAACCAGCGAGGCTAAGCTGACCGCGGCAAACATGGCGAATATCGATACGCCTGGCTACCGGGCTGTAGGTATGGACTTCGAGGCCGAGATGCGTTCGGCGATCAAAGGTGTCGACGATGACAAAAAGCCCGGTGCGGTCCATGTTGGCGAAGTGGACGGACTGATTGCCCGGCCCGATGGCAATGATGTGTCGATGGATCGCGAGAGTCTGAACATGGCTGAAGCGCAGCTTCGATTCAAGACCGGCGTTTCCTTGCTGCATACCGAATACCAGCGCGTTATGGACGCCATTCACGCGGATAAATAAAGAGAGGATGCGATGAATCTGTTTGGCATCATGGAAACCTCCGGTTCGGCGATGCAGGCCGAGCGCATGCGTGCCGAGGTGGTCGCCGCAAACATGGCGAATGCGGAAACCACGCGCACCGCCGACGGCGGACCGTACAAACGGCAGATGGTTGTCTTTCAGGCAAGCAACAGCGATCCGAACTTCCTGAATGCGATGAGCAGCGCGGTCAGCACCGCAGGAGCTGCGGCGCCGGCGAACGCACTTTCGTCGAGTGAGATCGCGCCCGGCGTGGAAATTGCCCAGGTTGTCGAAGACCCGGCGCCGCCGCTCAAGCGGTACGAACCAAATCATCCGGATGCCGACTCCGACGGATATGTCGCCTATCCCGACATTAACCCAATCACAGAGATGGTCGACCTGATGGGGGCCACGCGTGCATATGGATTGAACGGGTCAGCAGTGCAGGCGGAAAAGGGCATGATTACTGCGGCTTTGGATATCGGCAAGAGCTAAAACAAGAATCCCCGGGCAGTTCGTACGAAACGCAATCGATGAGAGGACAAGCTGAGAATGATCGATCTGGCAGCAATTGGTGCATCAACCGCAGCATCAGCGACAGTCGGGCCCGCAGCGTCTGGCGTGACGAGTGCAACCGCTTCCGCAGCTCCATTTGGGGATCTGTTGCAGGATGCAGTGGGGCAGGTGGACTCGCTTGAAGCGCAAGCGCGCACGGCAGTGCAAGGGTTGATGACCGGATCTGGCGTGGATGTGCATCAGGCGATGATCGCGACGCAGAAGGCGTCGATGGCCTTCGAGCTTGCTCTTTCCGTACGTAACAAAGCCGTTCAGGCATACCAGAGCGTGATGGGGATGCAGTTCTGATCAGGAACCTCTGATTACTTGAGACCATGGCCACGACATCGACACAAATGGAGAAGAGTTCGCCAGCAGCAGGCGGAAGCGCAACGCAACTCACTGCTGGCATGCATGCGGCCTGGACTCGCGGTCGCGAGCGTTGGGCTGAGATGCAGCCCGGGCAACAGCGTTCGGCGATCGCGCTTGCCGTGCTTCTGGCCGGTTTGGTTGGTGTGCTGGCGTGGTATGCGCTGCGCACGGACTGGCGCACGCTTTACGCGGGCATGGAGCCCGATGAAGCCCGACAGATGGCGCTGACGCTTACGCAGGCGCAGATTACGTACGAGGTTGCGGAGAACGGCACTGCGTTGCTGGTTCCGGCGCCGCAACTCGACAAGGCCCGTCTGGCAACCGCTGCGAAAGGTGCTGTGAAGAGTGGAAAACTCGGCTTTGAGCTCTTCGATAAGCCGAACTGGGTTGGTTCGGAGTTTGACGAACGCGTGAACTATCAGCGCGCGCTTGAGGGAGAGCTGGAACACACCATCGGGACACTCTCTGATATCGAGTCCGCTCGCGTTGACCTGGTTCTACCGCATGATTCGCTCTTCCGCGACGAGGAGAGGCCGGCCAAGGCTTCGGTTGTACTCAAGCTCAGGCATGCGGCACTGGCCGATGGCGAAGCGGAGTCGATTCGCAACCTGGTCGCTTCGTCCGTGGATGGTCTCTCGCCTGAACACGTTGTGCTCGTGGACGCGGCGGGCCATCTGCCGCTAGGGCCGAAGACAGCAGAAGCTGCACACTTGAGCGCGGAGCAGGCGCTCGAGCAGAAGATTGTGGCAACGCTTGAGCCGGTGACTGGGGCAGGGAATGTACGCGTCGCGGTCACGCTGGACTACGATCAATCCGCCCTCGATCAAACAGAAGAGTCTTATGATCCAGATCAGACGGCCACGCTCTCTATGCAGCGGACAACACAGAC
>DATMUN010000054.1:0-3255 GCA_035563895.1 Occallatibacter sp.
TTCCACATCAACCCCGGCGAAACCCTCGGCCTCGTCGGAGAATCCGGCTCAGGAAAATCCGCCACCTCCCTCGCCCTCCTCCGCCTCCTCCCGCCAACCGCCTCCATCACCGGCTCGATCTCCTTCGCCGGCAATCAGTTACTCACCCTCCCCAACGAGTCCATGCGCCGCCACCGTGGCCGCGACATTGCCATGATCTTCCAGGAGCCCATGACCGCCCTCAACCCGGTCATGCCCATCGGCCGCCAGATCGCCGAAGCCATCCAGGCCCACCACCCCAACATCCCCCGCAAAACCATCCGCGACCGCGTCATCGCAGCCCTCCACGAAGTTGCCCTGCCCGACCCTGAGCGCCGCATCCGAGACTACCCCCACCAGTTCTCCGGAGGCCAGCGCCAGCGCATCCTCATCGCCATGGCGCTCATCCATCGTCCCCGCCTGGTCATCGCCGACGAGCCCACCACCGCCCTCGACGTCACCGTGCAGGCACAGATCCTCGCCCTGCTCGCCGACTTGCAGCGCGCCCACGGCGTCGCCATGCTCTTCATCTCGCACGACCTCGCCGTCGTCGGTCAGGTGGCATCCCGCGTCGCCGTCATGCGCCACGGCGTCATCGTCGAGAGCGGCAAGGTCCGCGACGTCCTTACCCGCCCGCAGCACGACTACACCCGCAGCCTCCTCGCCGCCGTCCCCACATTACGAACGGACCGCAATCAGCCCCTCGCCACCCTCCGCCCCGCCTGATTTCCGCGTCTATACTTGCTGACACGTTCTTTCGCACCATTGGTCTCCACATTGCGCTGTCATCCTGAGCGCAGTTGGGCGCGCAAGCGTCCAACGAAGTCGAAGGACCTGCGGTTGCTTTTGCGCTGCATCCGAACCACGAACCCCGAGGTATCCATGCTCCGTCCCCCAGCTCTCGCCGCCGCCCTGCTCGCCCTCGCCTTCGCGTGCCCCGCGCAGACCAAGGTTCCCCACGCCAGGACGCCGGCCAAGCCCGAGCCCACCGAGCCCGAGCTAGCCGAGTACATCCGCGGCCAGCTTCTCGCCCTCAGCCCGTCTGACAGCATCAACGACAATACCGAGGTCACCTACAACGCCGATACCAGGGTCCTCACCGTCACCGGGCCCAGCGGCCGCTGCGAAACCTCCCTCCCCGCGCTCAACGCCAACGCCCTCGTCTGGGACCTCTACGACCCCTCCGACACCGACCGCACCCGCGAGAAACTCCTCCGCCTCACCTTCGTCTCCGTCAGCGGCAAAACCGCCCGCACCTGCTACGACGCCCAGGGCCGCGTCAACTCCCTCATGCCCACCAACCGCGCACGCTTCCTCTTCTCCGAGTCACACGCCGACGAAACCCCCGACTTCCAGAAGAAGATGGCCAAAGCCTTCCAGAAGCTAATCGCCCTGACCGGCGGCACCCCCCAAAAAGATCTCTTCTAGCGAAAAATCAAGAGACCCAGCACCCGCCGCAAGCAGTGCCGGGCAGCACGCCCCACACAGTAGTGTCATTCTGAGCGCACGGGGCCCCGAGCGCATTTCAGCTCGGGGGTGGTAAGCGAAGAACCTGCTGTTAAGGCAGCTTCCTAAGTAAGAAAATGGGTACCCAATTCTTCGCGAAGCGAAGGGCGGAAAAGCAAGCCCCCAAACCCGCCACGACCACTACGAACTGTGAACTAAGAACTGCGAACTACAGAATCCCCCGCCGCCTCTCCTTCACCTTCACCGCCGGCGACCCCGCATACACCCCCCAAGGCTCCAGGTCGCGCGAAGCCACCGCCCCCAGCCCCAACACCGCGCCCTCGCCCACCTGCACGCCCGGCCCCACGCAGGCCCGCGCGCAGATCCACGCATACGCGCCCACCTTCATCTCATAGGCCACCAGCGGAAACGCCGCATCGTCGTAGTCATGCGTCGCACCGCACACATACGCCCCCTGCGACACAATCGCGTGCGAGCCAAACTCCATCCGCACCGGGTTGTAGATCTCCGCGCCGTCGCCTGCCGTCACCTGGTCCGAGCAGCGCAGGTTCCACGGTGCCCACACCCGCGACCCCGGGTAGAAGTGGCAGTTCGGCCCCATCTCCGCGCCAAACGCCCGCAGCAGCAGCACCCGCCATCCATGTAGCGGCCGCGGCGACGGCCGATACAGCAGCAGCCACACCGCATTCCACACCGCGCGCCGCATCCGGTTGCCGCGCGAAAACGATGGCCGCAAGTACGGGTCCGCCGCCGTCCCCGGCCCCTGCTGCCCGGCCGCATGATACGCAATCTCTTTTGCCATTCAGTCTTCTTCTACACCCTGGCCCCGCCCCAGAAGAAGCCTGCCGCATCCCGCACCATGAAAACTGATACCCAGCCATGACGAATGCGCTGCACGCGGTGCCGTGACTATGGGTGCCCCGGGTCCGTGTGTTCGGACCTTGGAAAGCAAGCCCCTCATCCAGCCACGACAAAATTGATCACTGAGCACTGTGAACTGTTCACTGTTCCATCAGATCGACTCAATCGCATGAATCTTCTTATTGATCTCGAACACCAGCACGCCCACGTCTGAGAAGAACAGTCGGCGCTCCCGCTCCGGCAGTTGCGCGAACAGCACCTCGTACGGCTCCGCGTGGCACCCGGGAAACGCCGGAAACCCCGCCGCATCGGCCATCCGGCAGCTCATGTTCACCAGCCCCGGCATGGTCATCAGGTGGTGCGCGCAGAAGGGCTCGTGGTGTCCGGCCACAATCGCCTCAAAGTCCTCCGGCAACTTCCACTCCTCCACCAGTTGCCGCCCCATCTCACAGTGATCCCTGCCCAGCAGCGCCCGCTCGTGCTCCAGCATGCTGTGCGCATCGCCGGTGTGGTTTCCCAGCAGCTCCAGATATTCCTTCTGCTTCACCGTCGCCAGCGCCAGCCGGCCCACGTCGTGCATCACGCCGCACGTGAAAGCCACATCGTGATCCATGAAACTCGTGCCAGCCAGTTGTTCCGCAATCGTCGCGCACGCCAGGTTGTGCCGCCACAAGCCCTGCATCAGCGGATGCCCAAGCGACTTGCCGATATACCCGCGGATCGCCACCGTTAGACACAGCCCCTGCAGATGGTTCGCGCCCATCACCGCAATCGCCTGCAGAATGCTCGCAATCGGCATCCGCGGTGCATACGCCAGCGAGTTCACAATCGTCAGAATCTCCGACGCCAGCGCCGGGTCCGACGAGATCAGCTGACTCAGCTCGTGCAGCTGCACGTTCTCCTTCGACG
>DATMUN010000055.1:0-2097 GCA_035563895.1 Occallatibacter sp.
TTTGTGTTTGCCGATGCCAAATCCGCAGGATTTATGCGGCTTTCTTTGTCGAGTCGCGCGGAGGGATTTCACCTCCGGGCTCTCCCAGAACCGTACGTGAACCTCTCGATTCATACGGCTCCCGATGTTCGGCCGTTGCCATGACATAGCTGCCAGTGAGCGAACAGAGTTGGATTTGCGCGGCGAAGCCGCTCAAACCAGTCTCGCGCCCCTTTGGTTTGGTGACGCAACCGTTTGAATTTCCGGCGCGCCCAGCGGATGACATAGACATCGATCCTCTTGAGGGTCGAGCGCAATTGCGTCCGATAGAACTGGCCGTAGTAGTTGATCCAGCCTTCGATGTACTGATTGTTCTCTTTGGCCAAATCTTGCAGGGATTTGTCGCTGTGATGGTGAAGCGCCCAACGCCGGATGGACCGGCTAATGGACGTTAGCGCTTTCGGGCTGGCCGCGGGCAGGAAGCCAACAAACGGACGACCTCCTCTCCCCAGCGCTCTCCTCGCTCGGAACATGAATCCGAGAAAGGCGAATGTCTGGTTCGGAAAGTCGCCGCGCCGGACTGCATCCTTGCAGTACACAATCTTCGTCTTCTGCGGATGCAGCACCAACTTGCAGGTTGCAAAGCGATCAGCAAGCGCGGTCCATAACGCCTGCGCCTCCTCGGCGCTCTTACAGTGACAGATGATATCGTCCGCATACCGCTCGAACGGGATGCGCGGATAGGTCCGCGCCATCCACATATCGAATGCGTAGTGCAGGAACAGGTTCGCCAGCAAGGGACTGATGACTCCTCCTTGCGGCGTTCCCGCCGTGCGCGGGACGATGCTGCCGTCCTCCATCTGCACCGGAGCCTTCAGCCAGCGTTCGATGTAGAGCAGTACCCACGGACAGTCCGTATGATGACGGACCGCCTTAAGCAGCAGCTCCCAATCGATGCTGTCGAAGTAGCCTTTTACGTCGATGTCGAGCACCCAGTCATAACGCCAGCAACGCTGGCGCGCTGTGCGCACGGCATCGATTGCAGAACGGCCGGGTCTGTAGCCATAAGAGTCGGCATGGAATACCGGCTCAAGACGCGGCTCCAGATAACGACGGGCGACTTCCTGGGCGATACGGTCTGCAACCGTCGGAATTCCCAACGGGCGCATGCCGCCGTCTGCTTTCGGAATCTCCACTCGCCGCACCGGCGGAGGAAAGTAGCTCCCTGAGCACATCCGATTCCAGAGCTTGTAGAGGTTGTTCGAAAGATCAGCCTCGAACTCCGCAATCGACTGCCCATCTACTCCGGCCGCTCCCTGGTTCGCCTTCACACGCTTGAAGGCCTTCCAGACCACCCGTTTGGGGATGTTGAACGGCTTTGCCTCGTCCACAGGCTCCTCCCGTTGCCGGTTGGCCCATGGTCTTGGCTGAACAACGCAGCCCCTTCGGTCCGGCTCCATTACAGAGCCTTCGTCCCTACTACGGGCTGCTCCGCCCCTATGCTCCGCATTGGTACTCTGATCCTCGCGGTTTGAGCCGCTTGTGATCTCTCCCTTTGCATCGGAGCATAGGTTCTCACGTTCCGCACAAGAGCCTGGTTGAGCTTCGCGCCGCCTACATGCCGGATGCCGCTCGGGCAGGCTTCAGGGTTCTCCCGAGCTGATCCCGGAGGAAGGGTCACCCCCCGGTTTTGACATCGTCTAAACCGCTTTCGACAGTTCATCGACGGTTCGCTTGCGCTCGCCTCTCTCAACCACACCCGCCGGGATATCCTCCCGACGTTAACTGCAACGCTCACTACCATCGCTCTTGACGACAGCAGCTTGCAGCGGTTTGAGGCCGGAACCTGACTGCCGGCCTCGAAGGACCTACCTTCATCTCTCGTACAGTTGCGCATCGCCGTTTGGACCGGCGATACTCGTGACACACGACCCCAACCGGTCATTAGCCGGGTGGAAATCCCGCACTGCAGCAAGCCCCTGACCTGATCCTCGCGGTTTAAGCCGCTTGTGATCTCTCCCTTTGCATCGGAGCATAGGTTCTCACGTTCCGCACAAGAGCCTGGTTGAGCTTCGCGCCGCCTACATGCCGGATGCCGCTCGGGCAGGCTTCAGGGTT
>DATMUN010000056.1:0-2794 GCA_035563895.1 Occallatibacter sp.
GGTTCTTCCCGACTCGGCAGATAAGTACCTGAGTGAGCGGTTCTGGGAGGAGTCGTGAGCGCGCTGAGAATGACCAGAGCGGTGTATGAGGAGATTCGCGCGCATGGCGAGGAGACCTATCCGCATGAGTGCTGCGGTGCACTGCTGGGAACGGTGACGCCTGACGGCTGGTCGATTACTTCTTCGGCGCGGGCAGGCAACATGCGAACGGACTCGGCGCACAACCGTTACAGTATCGCTCCGATCGAACTGGTGCGCATTGAGCGTGAAGCCCGGGCGCGCGGGCTGAGTATCGGCGGCTTTTATCACTCGCACCCGGATCATCCGGCGCAGTGGTCGCAGACGGACTTTGCGGAAGCGCACTGGCTTGGATGTTCGTATGTGATTACCGCGGTAGCGCAAGGGAAGGCGACGGTGACGAACTCATTCCTTCTGACTGGAACCACGGAAGAAGACAAGCGGTTCGACACAGAGCGGATTGACATAGGCTGCGAGAGTTGATTGGGGATGTGGTTGCGCTCGATGGCGCAGAGGGCTCACAAGGAGAGGAAGCAAAAAATGAAGGTCTTCATTCCTACACCGCTGCGGGCTTTTGCAGGCGGCAAAGATACGGTCGTGGTCGGCGGTGCAACGATTGCGGCTGCGCTGGACGAGTTGACGCAGGCACATCCCGATCTGCGCAAGCACCTGTTTACGCCTGAAGGCAAGCTGCGTGCTTTTGTGAATGTCTACTTGAACGACGAGGACGTGCGCTATTTGCCGGAGAAGAACGCGACAGCGATCCGGGATTCCGACACGTTATCCATCATTCCGTCCATTGCCGGCGGCGCTTGAGTTCGCGCGTAGCGCATTAGGACTGCTTGCAACGAGGTTAGCCATGCCGATACCTACTGAGACAAAGGCACTACCGGAACTGACAGCGGACGAACTTTCACGCTACTCGCGACATCTGATTCTTCCTGAGGTTGGAGTGGAGGGGCAGAGGAGGCTGAAGGCTGCGCGGGTATTGTGCGTGGGGACTGGTGGGCTTGGCTCGCCGCTCGCGTTCTATCTGGCGGCGGCGGGCGTGGGCATGCTGGGGCTGGTCGACTTCGACGTGGTGGATGCGAGCAATCTGCAGCGGCAGATCATCCACTCGACGGCAGATATTGGCCGCAAGAAGCTGGACTCTGCGGAGGAGAAGCTGAAGGCGCTGAACCCGGCGCTGAATGTGGTGAAGCATGAGACGCTCCTTTCGAGCGCAAATGCTCTGGATATCTTGAAGGACTACGACATTGTTGCCGATGGCACGGATAACTTTCCCACGCGCTACCTGGTGAACGATGCATGTGTGCTTCTCGGAAAGCCGAATGCTTATGGATCGATCTTTCGCTTTGAGGGGCAGGCAAGTGTGTTTGCAACGGAGCATGGGCCGTGCTACCGGTGCCTCTATCCTGAGCCGCCACCGCCTGGGCTTGTGCCCAGTTGTGCTGAGGGCGGAGTGCTGGGGATTTTGCCGGGCCTTGTCGGCGTGATTCAGGCGACGGAGGTGATCAAGCTCATTCTTCGGAAGGGTGAACCGCTGATCGGGAGGCTGCTGCTAGTTGACTCGCTCGGCATGCGGTTCCGCGAACTGAAGCTGCGAAAGAATCCTGAATGCCCGGTTTGCGGCGTGAATCCGACGGTGACGAAGCTCATCGACTACCAGCATTTCTGCGGCATTGTGCCGGAGACAAAGGAAGAGAAGCAGATGAAGAATGGTATTCCGCAGCTTAGCGTGCAGGAGCTGAAGAAGAGAATCGATGCGGGCGAGGACGTGTTCATCCTCGATGTGCGCGAGCCGTTCGAGTATCAGATTGCCAACATCGGCGGGAAGCTGATCCCGCAGAACGATGTTCCGGCGCGGCTGAATGAGATCGACCGCGAGCGGGAGATCGTGGTGCAGTGCAAGTCGGGCGGGCGGAGCCAGAAGATTGCGGAGTATCTGCAGCAGGCGGGCTATAAGAAGGTTGTGAATCTTGCCGGTGGCATTCTTGCGTGGGCTGACCAGATTGATCCGGCGGCGAAGAAGTACTAAGTGAGCGCGGCTGCGATGATCTCTCGAGGATAGTATCGATCAGCAAGCTATTAAGGGCGTTTTGCGATCTTCACTCGCAAAACGCCTTTGATCGTGTAAGAATGCAGGAGAATTTCTCCCAAAGATAAAGACAATTCAGTCAGGAGCTGACTTCCCATCCTCATGGCCCCTCATGACTATGTGGTTCCAGCCTTGTTTGGCAGGCGCGGCTTCGATGTTCGGCGCTTGCTAATTCTTCTGTGCCTTCTCGCAATTGGGATCGGTTTGCGCGCGGGGCGTGCGCAGAGCCCGGCTGCTGCGCCTGTTCCGGTGGAGACAACCGTGACGGTGACTGGCGATCAGTTGCCGCTTGCGGCTGAGTCGGCTTCGGTGACGGTGATTCCGCAGGAGGCGCTGGCGGCGAGCCTGTCTGGGAATGCGGCTGAGTTGCTGAGCAGGACCCCGGACCTGAATGTGCAGCAGCAGGGCGGGGATGCTGCGTTTACGACGATTACGGTGCGCGGCGGCAAGCCGAACCAGTTGCTGGTGCTGCTGGATGGCGTGCCGGTGAACGATCTGAGCAACGAGCTTGGCGGGTCGTATGACTTTTCGTCGTTGCCGCTGATCAACATTGAGCGCGTGGAAGTGGTGCGGGGGCCGATGTCATCGGTGTATGGGTCGGAGGCGGTTTCAGGCGTTGTGAACTTCATTACGAAGAAGGGCGCGAGACCGGCGAGTTTTGCGCTGGACGACAGCTTT
>DATMUN010000057.1:0-2244 GCA_035563895.1 Occallatibacter sp.
GAGCCAGTGCCAGGATCTCCTCACGCGCCTGCGGAGCCACGACGCGCAGGCGCAGCCCAGTCGCCAGCAGGCTGCCGATCTTGTCGAGCGCAACCGCACCGGCCCCGACCAGCAGGCCCGGACGGCCGTCGAGCTTCAGAAAGATCGGCAACAGGCTCATCCGCGCTCCTTACTCTGCCACACCGTGCGGCACGCGGGCCGTGGGCAGGTCGCGCTCCACCGGTGGCTGAATCTCGCCGGCAAGCTGCGCGCGCAGTTCGTCGTTGGTGTGCCGTGCAAACCATGCGCGCAGATTTTCGCCAGCGCTGCGACCTGCGAGATAGTGCCGCAGCAGCCGCTCGATTGCGCTCGGTACCTCCGTCGCCAGGCAGCGATAGCCCACTGGTCGCGCAATACCTGCATGCTGACCCACAGCGCCGCCAAGGCAGAAGTAGTACGCGTCGGCTAGCTGGCCTTCATGCTTGATCTTCTTGCCCTCGATGCCGATGTCCGCGATCCAGTGCTGGCCGCAGCCATTCGGGCATCCGGTCACATTCAAGCGAAGCTGCTGATCAAACTGCGGCACACGGCCTTCGAGCTCGTCTACCAGCCATTGCGCAAATCCCTTGGTCTCGGTGATGGCGAGTTTGCAGAACTCCGTGCCCGTGCAGGCCACCGTGCCGCGCCAGAAGTTTGTCGCCTCTACATGCAGGCCGATCTGGCCAAGCTCGTGTACAAACTCCGCCACGCGTGCGTTGGGGATATCGAGGAAGATGAGGTTTTGCGAAACGGTAAGACGCAGGCGACCCAGCCCAAAGCGCTCGGCCAACTCCGCCGCGGCAGCCAGCTGATCGCCGCTCAGGCGGCCGCGCAGCACGGTTGCGCCCACGTAGCTCAGCCCTGCCTGCCGCTGCGGATGCACGCCCACGTGATCGCGGAAGACATCGTTCGGAACCTGCTCGTCGCCTCCGGGGGCGATGGCAAAGTCGACGCGCGCCTGCACCTCGGCGAGGAACGACTCGGCGGTCCAGCCTTCCTTCGTAAATAGATACTTGAGGCGCGCACGGTCGCGGCTCTCGCGCAGGCCCTGCTGTTCGCGGAAGATCTCGGTCACAGCACGGATCGCCTGCACAGCCTGATCCGGCAGCAGAAACGCATTCAGCTTCACCGCAAGATGCGGCTCATTCGAAAGTCCGCCGCCCACGCGCAGCGAGTAGCCCACCTGCCCATCGCGTACCGCAGGCGTCAGCGCTACGTCGTTGATCTCCGGATACGAGCACCAGTGCGGGCAGCCCGTCGCGGAGATCTTGAACTTGCGCGGAAGGTTCACAAAATCAGGATTTGCCGTGAGCAGCTTTGCCGCTTCGAGTGCGATCGGCGAAGCGTCAATCACCTCGTCGGCCGCAATGCCCGCAAGCGGGCAGCCGGTCACGTTGCGCACCACGTCGCCGCAGGCGCCCTTCGGAGAGAGACCAATGGCGTCCAGCGCATCTACTACCTCAGGCAGCGATTCGATGGTGAGCCAGTGGAACTGGATGTTCTGCCGCACCGTGATGTCGGCCAGGTTGCGCGCGTGTTTGCGGGTGATATCTGCGATGACGCGAAGTTGTGCCGACGTGAGAATGCCGTTGGGGATGCCCACACGCATCATGAAGTAGTCCGAGGTCACTCCCTCGCCGCCCTTGCCGCCCGTGGCGCCCACGCCATCGCCCTGCGTGTAGACGCCCCACCATTTGAAGTAGAACGACGCCCACTCCGGGACAACGGAGGTGCGGCCCTCGCGGGCAAACTGGCGAACCTCGTCGAAGGCTTCCCAGGGGTTCTTGGCGAGCTTCAGGCGCTCGGAGCGCTGGGCCTTGGTTTCTTTTTGCGGAACTGCTGTACTCATGCGACCTCGACTTGCTTGGAGATAGAAAAAGCCCGCGTCGGCTAAGGGCTCGAGCGCGGGCTTTTAGGAAACCTGTACAGGGATGCGAATGGACAGACTCAGGTCACCGGCACGCGCAAGGCGTCATACAGCGGCGACAACAGAGGCGAAGGTCCATGCAGAGATTGTCTCAGGGGATAGTTTGATTTGCAAGGATTTGCGTGCGGCGGGTTGGGGCAAGGTGTTGCAAAAGGCTTGTATCCCCCGTTCTTTCCTCATGGTGCGCGGAAAGAACGGGGGAAAGTTTGTTGCGAGGTGAAGGTGGTTAGAAGCCGCTCTCTTTCTCGCCTGCCGTGTGCAGCACGCGATACGTTGTGCCGCCGCGCGACCAGACGAGG
>DATMUN010000058.1:0-5574 GCA_035563895.1 Occallatibacter sp.
GGCGGCATCATGGCGATGTATATCTCGCAGGGCATTGATGCCTCGCATCTGCTGTCGGCCGTGATCATGACTTCGCCGGGGACGATCCTGATGGCGAAGATGCTGGTGCCGGAGACTGAGGTGCCCGCGACTGAGGGACGCGTCGTGATCCCCAAGAGCGAGGAGCACCAGGAAGAGAACCTGATTGGCGCGATTGCGCGCGGCACGATCGACGGCGGCAAGCTGGCGATGAATGTCGCCATCATGCTGATCAGCTTTCTGGCGCTGGTGGCGCTGCTGGATGGCCTGCTGGGCTGGGTGCACATCCACACAGGCTTTGGCTGGGTGCCGCCGAGCCTGGGCGAGATTCTCGGCTACGTCTTCGCGCCGGTGGCGTGGCTCATCGGCGTGCCGTGGCGCGACTGCGGTCTGATTGGCAACCTGCTGGGCACGCGCATGGCGCTGAACGAGGTGATCTCGTACATTGCGCTGGGCACGCACAAGGCCTCGCTCGATCCGCGCTCGTTTACGATTGCCACGTTTGCGCTGTGCGGGTTTGCGAACCTGGGCTCAATTGGAATGCAGATCGGCGGCATTGGGGCGCTGGTGCCGGAGCGGCGGAATGATCTGGCCAAGCTAGGCGTGCGCGCCATGCTGGCGGGCACAATGGCGAACCTTATTTCGGCATCGATTGCGGGGATGTTTCTGGGTTAGGTGCCTCTAGCTGGCTTTGCGCTGCTGAGGCGGCGGATGCGGTAGATGAGCGTGAACACGGTGACGGTGCCGCAGCTGAGCAGGCTGGCGATCATGCCGATGGTCAGGGCTTTGTCCTGCTGCAGGATGCCGTGTGCGATGCCTACGATCTGCAGGATGCTGAAGCCGCCGAAGGTGACCAGCGAGATGCCTTCGTCGGACTTCTTGCGCCAGACGGCTACGGCCTGCGGTACGAACAGCAGAGCGTTACAGAAGAGGCCGAACCCGAACAGTATGGCGACAATTTCTTTCATGCCGACAGGTCTCCGTTTCCTGCTACAGGCTGCGTGCCGAATCGCACGGCGTTTCTAGCCTTGGCCTTCGCAGCTTCTTCTTCGCGGCTGCGCTTCGGCGCAGTCGTCTCAAGCGCCTGCAGGAGCCGTGTGGAGACAGCAGCCACTTCGTCCACTGCCGCACTGAACGTGGCTTCATTGGCCTTCGATGGCTTTACGAATCCCGAGATCTTGCGCACGAACTGCAATGAGGCCGCGCGAATTTCTTCTTCGGTCACCGGCGGGTCGAAATTAAACAGCGGCTTGATGTTTCGGCACATGGTCGGTCTCCACGCACCTTAGCTTCTCACACTGCACTACGCCTCGCCTTCGCCTTAACGGGCGCGGCTGTGTAGAATTTTTCTATCTTCTTGTGCAGGTTTTTCGGATGACTTACTTCGATCAGGTTTCTGAGGCCGCGCAGTTTTTGCGCGGCAGGCTGGGGTCGCTTGCGCCCCGTGTGGGCGTGGTGCTTGGTTCCGGCCTGGGGTCGGTAGCCAGTGCGGTCAGTGAATCCATCGTGATTCCGTACAGCGAGATCCCGCATTTTCCGCAGTCCACGGTCGAGGGTCATTCGGGGCGCATCGTCGCGGGGCGCATCGGCAATACGCCGGTCGTCATCATGCAGGGGCGTGTGCACTACTACGAGGGCTACACTCCGGCGCAGGTCACGTTCCCGATGCGCGTACTGGGGATGCTGGGCATTGAGGCCGTGGTGCTGACCAATGCTGCGGGCGGCATTGACGAGAACTACAGGCTCGGCGAACTGATTGTGCTGCGCGACCACATCAACATGATGGGCTTCAATCCGCTGATTGGGCCGAACGAGCCGCGCTTTGCGGTGCGCAAGGGCGCGGGGCTGCGCTTCTTCGACATGACGGAGGCCTACAGCGAGCGCCTGCGCAGGCTGGCGCAGCAGGCTGCGGCGGACGAAGGCATCTCGCTCGACGAGGGCGTGTATCTTGCCGTGAGCGGACCGAGCTTTGAGACACCGGCGGAGATTCGCGCGTTTCGCACGATGGGAGCCACGCTGGTGGGCATGTCCACGGTGCCGGAGACGATTGTGGCGCGGCACATGGGCATCGAGGTGCTGGGCATCTCCTGCGTGACGAACAAGGCGGCGGGGATGAATGCGACACCGCTGAGCCATGAAGAGGTATTTGAGACAGGGCGGCTGGTGGAGCGCCGGCTGACAGGCGTGCTGGAGCGAGTGGTGGTTTGGATTTCGACGCTGCTTGAAGCCGAGCTGTGAGCGGCGCGGATGAAAAGCCGTCGGCTTCGCGGTCGATGATTCTGGGAATCGCCGGATGTTCAGGCTCGGGTAAGACAACACTGGCGGCGGAGCTGGCCCGCGAGCTTGGCGGCTTTCACTTCCCTCTGGACAACTACTATCGCGATCTCTCGCAGATGCCATTCGAGGAACGCATCCGGCAGAACTTCGACGACCCGGCGATTATCGAGAGCTCATTGCTGGCGGCGCATGTGGCGGCGCTGGGGCGAGGCGAGCGGATCGAACGCCCGCTCTATGACTTTGCCGCGCATACGCGAGTTTCGGACAGAACAGAGACCGTGGATCCGCACGCCTTCATTCTCGTCGAAGGACTGTTTGCGCTCTACTATCCCGAATTGCTTCCTCTCTACGATCTGCGGGTTTATGTGGACACGCCCGATCCGCTCTGCTTTGACCGCCGCTTGAAGCGCGACACGGAAGAGCGCGGACGCACGGAGGACTCGGTTCGCAGACAGTATGAGAACACGGTGCGCCCGGCGAGCTTTGCCTTTGTGCGGCCTTCGGCGGCGAATGCGGACCTGGTGGTGGATGGCGGCGAGGCGCTGGACTGGAAGGTGGAGCAAGTATTGGCGGCGCTGCGCCGCCGCCGTTTACTTCCTTGAAAACAGAGGCGAACCGCGCATGTTCCGCGACTTTGTGATCTCCTGAAATGGCGGCTGTCTCTGTGACCTTTGGTCGCGTGGATGGCTAGAAGGTGGTAGAGCGCGGGGTTCAATTCGGTTCCATACTCGGCACAGATTTACGGATTTGGTGCGTGTTCATTGAACTTTTACGCGGGTTGAACCGGAAGAGCAGTGAGCGCGTACTACGGTAGAAGAGACAGAGCGATGCGAAGCTGGATGACAAATCGGAGGCAGCAGGTGGTGGAGTGGCTGAGCATGGGCATCAGCCCGCGACGGCTCGCGCTCACACTGGCGCTGGGATTTGCCATTGGCTGCCTGCCGTTTGTGGGCGTGACGACGGCGCTGTGTGCGCTGGTTGCGGTGGCGCTTCGCCTCAACCTGCCTGCGATTCAAGCGGCGAATTACCTTGCCATGCCGCTGCAGTTGATTCTGATTATGCCCTTCTTGCGGCTGGGGCGCTGGATGTTTTCGAGCGAGGCGCAGCAGTCGTTCGGCGCCACGTTTGCGCATGGACTCTCTCTGCAGACGCTGCGCGCGAGCGGGAGCCTGGCGGGCGAGGCGCTTGGAGCGTGGCTGGTGCTGGCAGCTCCGGCGGTGTTGCTGATGACCTTCGCGCTCACGATGGTGCTGCAGCGTGTGCCCGCGTTTGCTGCGGCACAACAGGATTAAAGAAGCTCTGATGAACCCCGCAGTTTCCCTCAGGGGCTAAAGCCCCTCTAATTTTACTGGCGTTATTGGCACGACTGAAGTCGTGCCCTTTCAAAACGGCGACTTATTCAGAGGTTCTAAAGGGCTACGGAAGAGTTCGACTGCTTCAACCCTGAGAGAGGGAAGAACGAGGCCCGCGTCCTGAACGCTAACCAGCGGACGGATGCGGGCTTTCTTTGTGCATCATCCGGCTTCAACCAGGCCGTAGCGGCGCTGCCAGGCGTCGCGCAGATGGGCCCAGACGCGGGCGCGCTCCTCCTCAGTGCCTTCGGCGTGTGCGGCGTTGGCGTTGGCGAAACGCTCGGCCTCCTGCTTGGCGAGCTCGAGTAACTTGCGGTCGCGGACTAGGTTCGCTACGCGGAAGTCGGGCACACCGGCCTGGCGGGTGCCGAAGAACTCGCCGGGGCCGCGAATGGCGAGGTCAAGTTCGGCGAGTTCGAAGCCGTCCTGCGTGCGGACCATGGCGTTCAAGCGCTCTTCCCCCTCGGGGGAGATGCGGCCGCCTGTGATGAGGACGCAGTAGCTCTTTGCCGCTCCGCGGCCGACGCGGCCGCGGAGCTGGTGGAGTTGCGCGAGGCCGAAGCGCTCGGCGTGTTCGACGACCATGACGGTGGCGTTAGGCACGTCGACGCCGACTTCGATGACGGTGGTGGCTACGAGCACGTCAATCTCGCCGCGCTGGAAGCGGCGCATGATGACCTCCTTCTCGTCGGCGTCGAGGCGGCCGTGCAGGAGGCCGACGCGGAGACCGGCGAGCGGCCCGGTGCGCAGCTTCTGGTGCATCTCGACTGCGGAGCGGAGGCCGCTTTTGGACGAGGAATTTGCTTCGGGCTTTGCTTCCTGAAACAGGTTTGCCGTCTTGCCTTTGCGCGTCTTGCGCGGCGGGGGTGCGGGCTGCTCGCTGGCAGCAGGCTCATCGTGCGGAAAGTCTAGCTCGGGCTGGTCGTCTTTCGCGCCCTCGATGACGGGGTAGACGATGTAGGCCTGACGGCCCGCGGCGACCTGCTTGCGGACGAACTCCCACACTTCGCCGGAGCGCTCGTTCTCAACGCGACGTGTGACGATGGGCGTGCGGCCTGGAGGCAGCTCGTCGAGCACGCTTACGTCGAGGTCGCCGTAGAGCGAGAGCGCGAGGGTGCGGGGGATGGGCGTGGCGGTCATGACCAGCACGTCCGGCTCGGGCTGGTTGGGCTTCTTCATCAGACGGAAGCGCTGGAGCACGCCGAAGCGATGCTGCTCGTCGACGACGACGAGGCCGAGGTTATCGAACTCGACTTTTTCCTCGATGAGGGCGTGAGTGCCGATGACGAGTTGAGCCTCGCCGCGGTTGATGAGGCCGCGGTTGTAGCGCTTGCGGTCGTCGTCGAGCGAGCCGGTGAGCAGCACGATGCGGTAGTTGCGCGAGGAGCGCTCGAGGAGCTTGCGCGCGGCGAGATAGTGCTGCGTGGCGAGGATCTCAGTGGGCGCCATGAGGGCGGCCTGGTAGCCGTTTTCCATGGCAACGAGCATGGCCTGGAGGGCCACGATGGTTTTACCGGAGCCCACGTCTCCCTGCAGGAGGCGGCGCATGGGGCTGGGCTGGCGCATGTCGGCGACGATCTCGCCGAGGGCGTGCTTCTGGGCCGTGGTGGGATGGAACGGCAGCACCTCACGGATAGCTTCGCGCACCTTGTCTGTGGTGGCGAAGCTGACGCCGGCGCGCTCGCGCATCTTGCGGCGCTTGAGCTCGAGGCCTAGCTCGAGGAAGAAGAACTCCTCGAAGATGAGGCGGCGGTGCGCAGCGGTGGACCAGCTCTGCAGCTCGGTAAGGGGCGTGCCTTCGGGCGGGAAGTGGACCTCGCGCAGGGCGCGCTCGCGATCGGTGAGGGCGAGGCGGTGTCGCAGGGGCTGCGGAAGGCAGTCTGGCACGTTGCCGCGGACGGCGGCGAGCAGGTTGTAGATGACCTTA
>DATMUN010000059.1:0-2951 GCA_035563895.1 Occallatibacter sp.
TATCCAATGGTGGCGCCGAGCTATGCTGCGGCCCGCTCGCAACTCGCAAAGCAGATGGGCCTCGGCCAGCAACGCCGCCGCCGCGCGAAATAGCGACTAATACCAAACCTCAAGTCGGCTGACTCACGAGGGATTGAACGAAGCCGCTTTCGCGGCATTTGAGAGACGGTCGCACCGTTCACCTCCTGTCTGAGAGGATTGCGGGTTTTCCGAAGCCCAACCCTTCAGACAGGAGGTTCTCCAATGGCTGAGCTCAGCCCGCTTCGCCGCCGCATGATCGAGGACATGACGGTCCGCAATCTGTCGCCGGCGACCCAACGATCCTACCTTTCCGCCGTATCGAAGTTCAGTCGGTATTTTGGCCGATCCCCCGACCATCTGGGCCTGGAGGATGTCCGCGCGTTCCAGGTTCATCTGGTGGCGACCGGGATATCGTGGCCGGCGCTGAACCAGATCGTCTGCGCGCTGCGCTTTTTCTATGGCGTGACACTCGGCCACGACGCCATTCCCGAGCGTATCGCCTATGCGCGCGAACCGCAGAAGCTGCCGGTTGTTCTGAGCGCTGACGAGGTCGTCCGCTTCCTGGAGGCGATCCCAAGTCTCAAGAGTCGTACCGCGCTGACGACGGTCTATGCCGCCGGCCTGCGCGTATCGGAAGTCGTTCTTCTCAAGATCAGCGACATTGACAGTCACCGGAAGATCATCCGAGTTGAGCAGGGCAAAGGCGGCAAGGACCGTTACGTCATGCTCTCGCCGCAGCTGTTGCGGATTCTGCGCAGCTATTGGCAGCTCACCCGACCGAAGCTCTGGCTCTTTCCAGGCCGCGATCAGGAGCATCCCCTCGTCTCAAACGTGCTGCACGCCGCTTGCCGTTCGGCGTGCACCGCGGCCGGTCTGAGCAAGGAGGTGACAGTGCACACGCTGCGGCACAGTTTTGCGACGCATCTTCTGGAGAGCGGCGCGGACGTGCGCGTCATTCAGGTCCTGCTCGGCCATGCCAGCCTGGCGAGCACGGCGCGCTACACCCGGGTCGCCACCAAGACCATTAGCAAGACGCCGAGCCCACTCGATCGGCTCCGCCTGGAGGTCGTGCCGCCCGGCTGAGCGGGCGTCATGGCTGCGACATTGGAGGTGGCGGATATCTTCCGCCGCCACGGCGAAGCGTTCCGGCAGGCCCATGTCGGTCATCTCGGCCGTGACGAACGCCGCGTCATGGGTGCCATCACCGCGTGCCGCACGGCCGCCCTCGGCGGCCATGTCGAGCAATGCGACGACTGCGGCATGTCACGGATCGCCTACAACTCCTGCCGCAACCGCCACTGTCCAAAGTGCCAGGGCTCAGCGCGGGTCCAATGGCTCGCTCAGCGGCAGGCCGAACTGCTGCCGGTGCCTTACTTCCACGTCGTCTTTACCCTGCCGGCGCCGGCAGGTGCGCTCGCCTTCCAGAACAAGCCCATCGTCTACGCGATCCTGTTTCGCGCTGCCGCCGAGACACTCACGACCATCGCCGCCGATCCGCGCCATCTCGGCGCCCAGGTCGGCGTCACCGCAGTCCTCCATACCTGGGGCCAGACCCTACAGCACCATCCGCATATCCATTGCGTGGTGCCGGGCGGCGGCCTCTCGCTCGACGGCACGCACTGGATTGCCTGCCGGCCCGGCTTCTTCCTGCCAGTGCGCGTGCTCTCGCGTCTGTTCCGACGCCTGTTCCTGCAGGACCTGCAGAAGGCTTTCGCTGCGGGGCAACTGCACTTCTTCGGCGATCTCGCCGGTCTTGCCGAAGCGGCCGCCTTCACCGTCCGGCTCGACGAACTGCGGCGCATCAACTGGGTGGTCTACGCCAAGCCGCCGTTCGGCAGCCCCGAACAGGTGCTGGCCTATCTCGGCCGCTACACCCATCGCGTCGCCATCGCCAACAGCCGGCTGATTGCACTCACCGATGGCAGGGTCACCTTCACCTGGAAGGACTATCGAGAGGACGGCAAGACCAACGCGATGACGCTCGATGCCGTCGAGTTCATCCGCCGCTTCTTGCTGCATACTTTGCCGACCGGCTTCCATCGCATCCGCTACTACGGGTTCCTCGCCAACGGCGACCGCAGCGATAACATCGCTCTCTGCCGGCGCCTACTAACCGTTAGGCCGGCCAATGCCGCACCGGCAACCGATCACGACAGCGGCGATCATCAGATCAACACCTGCGACTTCACCATCTGTCCCGAATGCGGCGGCACCATGCGGCGCATCGCCGTCGTGCCGCGCTTCTTCAGCCATCAGCCATTTCGTTGCGACACGTCATGACATCGATAGCGCCATCTACCATCGCCAGGATCGCCCTCAACATTGCTGCGCAAGCCGACGCGATGCGAGCGAACATGCCGATCAACTTTATTAATCTCGACAGCAGGCCCTGCCAGCGCAGCACATCAAAGTTGGGCTCGCGCGCGATGCCCGTTCGCCCAAGCCGCCTCCGCCCAAAACGCTTTCCACACCCACCAAGCAATCGACCTCGCACAGGGATTGCCAGCACGCCGTTGTCACTATCTCCATAGCGCCAAAACTTCCGCGGCTTCGTTCAATCCGGCTTCTATGAGGTCGCGCTCACCCCCACCTCATGGCATCGCCGTGTCCCGCGACCTCACAGAACCCTCAAGATTCACAAATCAGCTGTGAAGTGATTCAACATGGCAAACGGAGATTCGCTTGCCATGGGACAGGCACTTGCGGTTCGGTCGGACTTCACGAGCAAAGCGGTTCGGCGGCTGGCGCAGCGGGCAAGGAACGCGGCTCAGGCGCGACGGCTGCTGGCGATAGCGGCGGTTCTCGACGGGGCCTCGCGGGAAGAGGCCGCCAAGGCCGGCGGCATGGATCGTCAGACGCTGCGGGACTGGGTTATCCGGTTCAACGAAGAGGGCCCAGAGGGCTTGATCAACAAGCCATCGCCTGGCGCC
>DATMUN010000060.1:0-3402 GCA_035563895.1 Occallatibacter sp.
CGCATACGGTGTGATAACCGACCTAAGACAGATTAACAGGGATTGCGCGTGGACGCAAACGGCTGGAAGTTACGCTGCGGGAGCGGTTTCCGGCTCGGGTTGCGGTGGAATCAGGGGCAGCTCCTCGACGATGTCGAGACCGCTCTGGCGGACGAGACTGGCGACGGAAGCAGCGTTCAGGCGGGTGGCATCGTACTCGACGAGCACGGTGTGCGCCTCACGATCAAAGACTAGGCGGCGAATGCCGTAGACCTCGCGCGCGTTGGCGAGGGCGAAGGTAGTCGCCTCAGTGGGCTGCGTGGAATAGCGGAAGAGAATGTCGACCGTGGTCATAGGACGATGATAGCAAGTAAGGCGTGTGCGGATCGCGCTTAGGTTATAGACGCTTCAGATAGCCGCGAATCTCTGGATCAGACCAGTCGGTGGCGCCGATGAACTTGCGCTGGATGATGCCTTTGCGATCGATGACGTATGTCTCAGGCCACATGTCGGTATGGAAGAGATTCGCCGCAGTCTGGTTCGGGTCGCGAACGGTGATGAGATCAACGTGCCGGTTGCGGATGAATGAGGCGTAGGCGCTGGGGTCTTCATCGACGCTGACGGCAATGACGGTGACGTCAGGATTGTCCCGATGGAACTGGAGGAGCGAGGGGAGTTCCTGCACGCAGGGGCCGCACCAGGTGGCCCAGAAGTTCAGCAGCACGACTTTGCCGCGGTAGTTGGCCAGGTGGACGGAGGTGTAGCCGTCTGAAACGGTGAAGTCGGGGGCTACCTTGCCTGTCTGGGCAGGGCGCGCACCGCGGTCGCAGCCGGGGACGATGGTCAGCGTCGTGAGAATCGGAAGCAGAAGAAGCAAGCGAAGAAAGCGCACGTTTCTATAATACGGAGCGAAAGGGTTGGAGCGAAAGGGCGACTGGTGACTGAAGGAAAGCACGAGACAGAGACGGCGGCGCAGGCGGAAGGTTACAAACCGGTTCCAGGTCTGGGCGGCGAACCGGGAGCGGAGCTCGAACGGCCGTCGTTGGCGGGAACGCTGTTTGACCAGCCGGAGCCGGAACAGCTGATCGAGCTGACGGTGATTGTGCCTGCGCGCAACGAGGGGGACTGCATTGGGGCTTGTCTTCAGTCGCTGGTGGCGCAGTCGGATGAAGCATTTTTGCTGGGCCGGGATTGGGATCTGGTGGTGGTGAATGACCACTCGGCGGACCAGACGGTGGAGACCGCGCGCGGCTTTTCGGGTGTCACTGTTCTCGATGCGGCGAAGCTGGAGAAGGGCTGGACGGGGAAGGCGAATGCGATCTGGACGGCTGCACGGCGGGCGCGGGGGCGGTGGTTGTTGTTTACAGACGCCGACACGGTGCATGAGTCGGGGAACCTGCGGCGGGCTATCCACGAGGCGGAGAAGCACAAGGCAGGGATGCTGAGCTACTCGCCGAAGCAGATTGTGAGCGGACTGGCACAGCGGGCTCTGATGCCGCTGGTCTTCAGCGAGCTGGCCGTAGCCTATCCGCCGGCGAAGGTGAGCGATCCGAACCACAGGCTTGCCGCGGCGAATGGGCAGTTTCTGCTGGTGGAGCGGGAGGCTTACCGGAGGATTGGCGGGCACCCAGGCGTGCGCGACCGGGTGCTGGAAGACGTAGAGCTGGCGATGACGGCAAAGCGCCGACGGATAGGGGTGCGCTTTCGCTACGCAGATGATGCCGTTTCAACGCGCATGTATCGTACAACTCACGCAATGATAGAAGGTTGGACGAAAAACCTCGCACTTTTATTTAATAATGTACTGCCGTTGGCGATGTGGCGGGCTCTGGACTTTTTCCTTTTGTTTGGTTTGCCGGTGCTGGCGGTGGAGCTGTGGAGCGGGAAGTTCGGCGTGCGGTCGCTGTCATGGCTAAGTGCGGGGTGGGTGCTGTTACTGCTCTGGGCGCGGAACCTGTTCAGGTTTTATGCGCGGGTGGCCAAGTCGAACTTCGGGTTTGTGAACTGTGCGCTGGCGCCGTTGGGCCTGCCGTTGTTTGTTGCGCTGCTCTATCGGAGCTGGTTCCAGCATCGAATTCTGAAGCAGGTAAGCTGGAAGGGCCGCACTTACGGTGAGTAGGCGGGCAGAAATCCGTGTCGAACAATGAAGCGCTGTGGTTTGGTGGCGCATCTTTTGAACTGAGAGAGCTTCCCCATGATTGAGCTGACCCGGCGGGCGACATTTTCTGCCGCGCACTACTACTGGAATGACGCCTGGACGCAGCAGGAGAATGAGCGCGTGTTTGGCCGCTGCGCCAACCGGAATGGGCACGGGCACAACTACACGCTGGAAGTGACGGTGAAGGGCGAGCCTGATGCGGTGACGGGGTTTGTGGTCGACCTGAAGTGGCTGAAGGCTGTGATTGAGCGCGAGGTGATGACGGCGTGGGACCACCGGCACCTGAATCTTGAGGTTCCGGAGTTCGCGAAGGCTGTGCCAACGACGGAGAACCTGGCGATTGCTGCATGGAAGCGGTTAGAGCCTCTTGTCGTGGCGGCGACGGGCGCGAAGTTGAGCCGAGTGCGCATCTACGAGACGCCGGAACTGTTTGCCGAGTACCGGGGGGAGGCGTGAAGGCTTACTTTGGACGGCGGTACATACTGAGCGCGAGCCACCGGCTGCATGCCGACAGGCTTACAGCAGACGAGAATCGCGCGGCGTATGGCAAGTGCAACAACCCGCACGGGCACGGACATAACTACGTGGTCGAGGTGCTGGTGGGCGGTCCGGTAGCCGCGGAAACGGGCATGGTGATCGACCTGGTAGCGCTGGATGAAGCTGTACACACAAATGTGATCGGACGGTTCGATCATATGAACCTGAACCTCGATCCGCTGTTTGCAGAGCTTGTACCAACAACTGAGAATCTTTGCAGTACGATATTTCAGTTACTAGAGAAATCGTTGCCAGCAGGGAAGCTGGAATATGTTCGGGTGGAAGAGACAGAAAATAACTTCTTCCAGTATCCGGCAGTGTAAGAGATGAGACCACGAGGTGGCCCTGTTCCCCGGGGCTGGAGGCAGGAACGAGATGGCACAACCAATCGCAGTGACAAAGCCGGTGCGCCGTGCGGCTGAGCCAGCAGAGGCATTGACCGACTACAGCACGCAGGAGCTTTACCGCGAGATTTTGTCTCGTCTGGGCGAGGACCCGCAGCGCGACGGGCTGCTCTCCACGCCGAAGCGTGTCGAGAAGGCCATGGGCTTTCTTACCAAGGGCTACGACGAGAACCCGACCGAGATCTTGCGCGGGGCGCTGTTCGATGTTGACTACGACGAGATGGTGATCGTGAAGGACATCGAGATGTACTCGCTGTGTGAGCACCACATGCTGCCGTTCTTCGGGCGCGTGCACGTTGCGTATATTCCCAACGGCAAGGTGAT
>DATMUN010000061.1:0-2336 GCA_035563895.1 Occallatibacter sp.
AAGGATGCCTTCAGTACCGCCGGAGCCGATGAGCACGCGAGGGCGGGATACTGCGGCAGAGGCGAGGCTTGAGGAGGCGGTGAGTGCGGCTGCGGCTGATGCGGACTGGACGAAGGCGCGACGCGAGAGGTGTGCCATAGATGAGGATTGTCGCCGATAGGGCACACGATGCGCCAGCGACACTACACTAAACTGATTGCGGGAGCGCACAGTGGCGCATTTCATCAACTTTGTTCGCATTCCTTTGCTTGCTGTACGGCAGCATGTGAAGCCGCTGCCACGGATGGGCGTTCTAGATGCCGATCCGATCCGTATGCGAGTGTGGCCGAACGATATCGACCTGAACCGGCACATGAACAACGGACGCTACCTGAGCGTGATGGACTTTGCGCGCACGCATCTGCTGGCGCGGGCCGGGCTGCTCGAGCACATCATCCGCTCGCGGTGGCAGCCGCTGGTGGGGGCGGTGTGGATCACGTACCGGCGCTCGCTACCGCTGTTCGCCGCGTTCACAATCTCGTCGCGGCTGGTGTGCTGGGACGAACGATGGTTCTACCTGGAGCAGACCTTCACAGGCAGCGAAGGACTGGCGGCAGTGGGGTGGGTGAAAGGCGTGCTGCGTGACGCTTGGGGAGTGGTGGAGCCGCAGCGCGTGCTTGAAGGCGTGGAGCCCGGCATCGTGAGCCCGCCGATGCCGGACACCATCGCACAGTGGAACGAGCTGACGCGAGAAGCACTGCGTGCGGCAGACGCTCGCTGAGCGCTCGCGGAACCGCATTGACCGTGCCATTACATTCTTCGCACCGGATGCGAGAGCGCTGGCTAACGCCCGAGTGTGAAGACTACGTTGACCGTGGTTTCGACGGCGACCGGTTCGCCGTTGAGCAGGTAGGGTCGATAGGCCCAATGCTGCACAGCATCGAGCGCGGCCTGTTGCAGCATGGGCTGACCGCTGACAACGTGCAGATTCTCGATGGTTCCTCCTTTTGAGATGGTTGCAGCCAGCACCACCGTGCCCTGGATGTGCGCGGACAGCGCGATAGGCGGATAGGTCGGCACAACCTTGTGAATGAGCAAGCCCTCGACCACAGTAGAGGAGAGGCGGACCGCGCTCTTCACCATAGGGTGCACGGTGGGAACGTTGCGGTGTGTGTTGAATACATCCGGTGGTGCGCCGTTGACGCCGTTGGGATCACCGAGGGCGATTGGCGCTGGCGCTTCAGGACCGAAATCCTGCGGCGCAAAGGTGGGCACACGGCGCGGCGCGATCAGCGTTCGCCCGTCAATCTCCGGCGCGCCGTGGAAGCGGGGAGTGTTTTGCTGCGGTGGCTGCTGCGGCAGGGGCGCAGCGGGCGGAGGCGGAGGCGTGAGCAGGAACGGAAACGCCTGGTGCGGCAGTGCCTCAGGGTAGATGAAGGGAATGAGAATGAGCGCGAACAGGATGGATCCGTTGAAGGCGAAGGTTGCGATCATCCAGCCGCGGCTGCGGGTGCGGATCTTACCGTTGGATTCGAAGGTGGAGTCTTCAAACATGGCTGCCTCCCTGAGCCTGTTATTAACTTTCCCGGTGGCGGCGTTGCGAGTAAAAATCGCGCCGGACGAGGCGAAGGCCGAAGGCTTTGGTGGCTCCAAGGTCGAGGCCAACAACAAAGTATGGCGCGATTTTTACCCGCAACCCGGAGGGCTGGGGCCAATTTCCCTCATCTCCGCGGCGCTTGTCGCTCGCAGACACCCGGTATGCGTCGCTCCTCGCTCCTTGACCTGAGAAAAAATTGTCTCCCAGCGCCACCGCCGGGAAAGTTAATAACAGGCTCTTAACCCCGGGGTCCTGCTCGCTCAGCTCAGGCCCCGGGAAGTTGCAGTCGCGCCAACCGGGAGGCTCGAGGCGCGCAAGGGACCGTGCCCATCACGCGCCCGGTTAGGCGCGACGATGAGTCAGGGCCCCGCACCCCTGTTGGCGATTGCAGCCGCCGCGGAGTGCGCGTGCTCGTTCATCCCTTTCGGAACCACTGTGCTGATGTAGACACCGCGCTGTGCGCGATTGTTCCCGCATTGTGATGGGAAAAAGAACAGGCGCATTCAACGTGCGAATGCGCCCGAGGCAGTGATGTAGTGTGGAGGTGCTATTCCGGAAGCATCTCTCGGCCGTCGATGTGGAACTTTCCGCTGACGCTGGGAGCGCTGGTGCCGGGCTGGCCGCCGCCGATGGAAACGGTGTAGTCCCCCTCGGCGATCATCGGGCTGCCTGCCTCGTTGACCATGCTCAGGTCGCGCGGCTTGAGCTGGAAGTGAACGCGGGTGGAAGCTCCCGGCTCGAGATGAACGCGCTCGAAGGC
>DATMUN010000062.1:0-2094 GCA_035563895.1 Occallatibacter sp.
AGTCGTACCTCAACAACCTCAACTACCCGGCGCCGGAAGATTCTGCTGCCAGGCTGGCCTCGGCCAGTTAGGCGTTCGTTATGCCAGAACTTCGGCACAGGCCTTTGCTCGAGATTGTCACTGCCCGCCTTCGGGATGGCATCAGGCAACACCAGGCGATCCGCCGGCTTCTGAACCTTGCTTGCAACATTCAGGAACTCTTCCCGCCCTCGGTTCCGGCTACGCCTAAGTTGAAGTCCAGTCTATCGACCGGTTAACTCGAACGGTGTCTATGCTCGCCGCTCACCGCCAGGAGATTGAACAATGCGTCTGAAGCTGTCCATCCTTTTCGCCGCCCTCATCCTCTCCCTGCCCGCCTGCGCCCAGGTCGCGCACAGCGCGCAGCGTGGAGGGACACAAGTCACCCTCGGTGGAGGCATTGACTACTGGAAGGGCGACTATAGCCACATCGCCCGGTTCGGCCCTGCCGCCTGGGCAACCGCCGAGTTCTGGCACGGCATCGGAGTCATCGCCGAAGGCCATTCCATGATTGCTGGCGGCACCAACGCCGATCAGTACAAGTACTTCTCCGGCGACGGCGGCCTCATCTACACCTATCACCGCTGGCGCAACGTCGCACCGTTCGTGAAGGCTGAAGCAGGCTTCGCCAGCCTCAGCTTCCCCCACACCGCCACAGCCACCTATACCCACGACACCCGCACCACCTGGGCCATGGGCGCTGGCTTTGAATATAAGGTCGTCGGCCACATCTGGGCTCACGCCGACTACACCTACGACAACTTCCCCAACTTCTACAGCACCGTCACCGGCCAGCACCACTCACTCAACCCCAACGGCATCGCCGTCGGTGCCACTTACCACTTCCGTTGATCCTTCTTCCGGGCCGGTTCGCGTGATCCAAATCACAGTCACGCGACACCGACCCGGAACATGCTTACAATAAGAGCAAGGGAACCGTGAGCCGGAATCAACAACGCGCGGCAGTTCTGTTGGCAATCGTGGTGTTCTTCACCTCGCTGCCCGCCATCGCGTGTCTCGTTCCGGCCTCACATGCCCGCCACGCCTGCTGCCGCCAAATGTCTACGGAGTGCGCTGCCATGAGCACGCAGACCACCTGCTGCCAGGCCCGCCCCGCCGATCCCACATCCGTACCGGCAGTTCTCTCTTCCACAGAGCAAGCGCCCATCGCCGTCAGTGCCTTGGTCCCGTATCACGCAATTCCCTTGCCCGCGCTCGCAGGCCAGCGCACAGCGCCACCCGCTGAAGCACCCCCGCCCGGGCTCTCTCCCGGCGCCTCCACCTCTCTCCGCATCTAGTCGCACCTCCGCGCGCCTGTTCCAGGCCGACGTGTATCCGTGCGCGCCTCTGCGCCACGGCCTTCCTCGGCCCCCGTCCGCTCATTCCGCCGGAGGAATCCATGAAATTCGCTGTATCCCTGCTGTCTCTATCCCTTGCCGCCGTCATCCAGGCTCAGGCACCGCCTGCTGCCACACCGCTCGATGGCCCTGCCGCGCTTCTGGACCACGCGCATCATCACGCCGTTGCAGCGCCCCCCATCACGCTCGATGAGGCCGAGCACCTGGCCCTCGCCGCCAATCCTGACATCGCTCTCGCCGCCCGGCGCGTCGCCATGGCCCAGGCCCACGTCCCCTCCGCCGGAGCACTCGACGACCCCATGGCCATGACGCGCTTCTGGGGCGTCCCCCTGCAGAAGCCCTGGGACCTGAACGCTGCGCAGTCCATGTTCAGCCTCAGCCAGGCCCTCCCCGGCCCCGGCAAGCGCGCCCTCCGCACCGGCATCGCAAACTCCGACGTCGCCGTTGCCCAGGCCCAGCTTGAGCAGGCCCGCCTCCAGGTCCGCATCGCTGTCCGCAAAGCCTTCTACGACCTCCTCCGCGCGCAGGACGAAGAGCGCATCCACGACGGACACATCGCCGTAGCAGGCCAGGCCATCGAGGCCGCCCGCATCAAGTACTCCGTCGGCAAGGTTCCCCAGCAGGACGTGCTCAAGGCTCAAGTCGCACTCACCCGCCTCGCCGAGCACATGATCCGCTTCACTCAGGATCTCGACATGGCACGCAGCCAGCTCAACAC
>DATMUN010000063.1:0-4964 GCA_035563895.1 Occallatibacter sp.
GATCGGCATCACCACAGCATCGTGATCCGTAAAGAGGACAACGGCGACTCCTACACCATCGTTCGTGGCGATGGCCCCGTCAGCGTATCCGGCCCTGAGAACGAGGCTCTGCAAAAGGCCCGCAAGGCCACCAAGGGCGACTTCGTCCTCTACACGCATGAGGGCAAGTCCTACATCATCGACGACCCGGCCACCATCGCCCAGATCCAGGCCAACCTGCGTCCCATGCATGCCCTCACCATCCGCGCCAAAATGCTCAGCGACCAGAGCGCCCACATGGCTGAAGCGCAAAAGCACTTTGCCGAGCAGCAGAAGCAGTTCGCCCATCAGCAGGAGATGATCATCCTCAAGCAGAAGGATCTGATGGACAAGCAGCAGAAGCTCACCGCTGAGGACCTGAAGAAACAGATGGCGGCCATCAATGAGACCGTCGCCAAAATGGACGCGCAGAAGACCAAGGAGCTCGACGAGAAGCAACTGGCCGAACTCCGCTCACAGGTAGCCGAACTGCAAGCAAAGCTCAACGGCTTCCCCATGAACTTCAAGTTCGAGAAGCTCGAAATCCCGCGCGTCGAGTTCTCCAAAGTCGAAATCGACAAGCAGGTAGCCGAGGCGCAGCGTCAGGTAGTCGAAGCGCAGAAGCACGAGCAGCAGCGCAGAGACGAGCAGGTAAAGTCGCTCATGGAGCAAAGTCTGAAAAATGGCAAAGCGCGGCCCATTCAGTAGCGCACATTTGCTCACTGGGATGTTCCTTCACAGGCGAGGCAGCGCAACTGCCTCGCCCTCTTTTTTGTGCCGTCGCTCCCGTTTCAGCCATTGACCGCCACGCGGCTGGCGGCGTATCTCTGGGGCAATCATTCAGCAACGCCGGAATCACCCCCGGAGGAAAGCCAATGTCCGTCTCTCCGCTCATCGCCGCCGCCGCTGGCGAGTTCCACTACAACACTGGCTGTCTCCAACGCGCCGTCGACGGCCTTTCGACCGAGCAATGGCTCACCCGTCCCGACAAGGGCAATCACGTCGCCTTCATCGTCGGCCACGTTCTCTGGGCGCGTCGCGCCCTCGTCACCCGCGTCGGTGCCACATGGGACTACCCCGGCCTCGAAGTCTTCGCCCGCGGTGCCAGGCTCGATCCCGCCGCCAGCTATCCCACGCCCGAGTCCCTGCTCGCCGGATGGCAGCAATCCGAATCGGTCCTCGCCTCTGCGCTCAACCACCTCACCCCCGATGCCCTCGCTGCTCCCGCGCCGCCCGGCCCGCCCAGCCCAGACGGCAAGCTCAGCGGCTTCATCGGCGTCCTCGCCTGGCATGAGACCTATCACCTCGGCCAGATCGCGTATCTCCGCTGCTGGCTAGGCCAGCCCCCACTCTTCGGCTAGCGCAAAAGAGAAAGGCCGCCGCTGGTTAGCGACGGCCCTCCGACCGGTGTGCGGGTCCCCACCCACTCTCCGGCACACTTGTTACTGCAACTGCACCAGCCGGGCCTCCAGCAGCGCCTCGATCTTCCCCAGCGCCGCCAGCACCGTGTCTTCCACCGGAGCATCCACCTGCACCACCGCTAGCGCCTTCACCGGTTTCGTCGCGCCCGCGCGCTCGCGGCCCAGTGCAAAGTTCGCAATGTTCACGCCATGCTCGCCCAGCGTCGTTCCAATCTTGCCAATCACGCCCGGCACGTCTAGGTTGCGGCATACCAGCAGATTCCCTTCGAGCGGCGCCTCAATATCGATGCCGTCGAACTCCAGCAGCCGCGGCTGCTCGCCATGAATCACCGTAGCCGCCGCATGGCTCTTGCCCCACGCGCCATGCAGTTCGATCGCAAGCATCGTTCCCGCACCGCCGCGCGCCACGGACTCCTTGTCCTCGTGTACGCGGATGCCGCGTTCCTCGGCCACAGCCGTCGCGTTGATCTTGTTCACGTTCTCCGAGCCCTGCAGCAGTCCGGCAATCGCCGCATTCCGCACCAGGTCCACCTTCGCCTCGGCCAGCGCGCCGCCGTAGATCAGGTGAATTGCATCGATGCCCGGCTTGCCCGTCTGCGCCAGGAACGCGCCCAGTCTCCCCGCCAGGTCCACATACGGTGCCAGCTTCACATACTCTTCGTGCGTCAGCGACGGCAGGTTCACCGCATTCTGCACCACGCCCAGCTTCAGGTAGTCGCGCACCTGCCGCGCAATCTGCACACCCACCGCCTCCTGCGCCTCCGCAGTCGAGCCGGCGATATGCGGCGTAAGAATCACGTTGTCCAGCCCAAAGTAGGCCGAGTCCTTCAGCGGTTCGCTCGCAAACACATCCAGCGCCGCGCCAGCCACCTGCCCGCTCTTCAGCGCGTCCACCAGCGCTGCATCCACCACCAGCTCGCCGCGCGCGCAGTTGATGATCCGCACGCCCTTCTTCATCGTGGCCAGCGTCTTCGCGTTGATGATGCCCTGCGTCTGCGGCGTCAGTCCCACATGCAGCGTCAGGTAGTCAGCCTTGGTCAGCATCTCTTCCACCGGCAGCAGCGTAATCCCGCTCTCGCGTGCCACCGCGGCAGACACAAACGGATCGCTGCCCACAATCTCCATGCCGAATCCGCGCGCGCGCTTGGCCACTTCGAGGCCGATGCGGCCCAGGCCCAGAATGCCCAGCGTCTTTCCGCGCAGCTCCACACCCTGCAGACTCTTCTTCTCCCATTTGCCTGCATGCATCGTCGCATTGGCAGCGGGCAGCTTGCGCGCCAGCGCCAGCGCCAGCCCAATCGTCAGCTCCGCCACAGCCACGGCATTCGCGCCCGGCGTGTTCATCACCACAACGCCGCGCCGCGTCGCCGCCTCGGCGTCGATGTTGTCCACGCCCACACCCGCGCGGCCAATCACGCGCAGCTTGGGAGCGTGCTCCATCAGCTTGTCATCGGCCTGCACAGCCGACCGCACCACCAACGCATCCGCGTCCTCCAGGGCGGCCTCCAGCCCATTCGGCAGCTTGTCATGCGTCAAAACCTCCCAGCCGGGCTCCGCTTCAAACACCGCCAGCGTCGCCGGGGAAACCTTCTCGGCCAAAACGATCTTCATCTTTTCTCCTTTGGTCTGCGCCGCACCGGCGTACTCCTCAAACCGAATGCCTTCCTGCTCGCACAGCAGGTCAAACATTCGCAACACCGCCGCATGGGGCTTGCCCTCGCCCTTCTCATACTTCGTTAGCGAGTTCGGATGCACGCCCAGCCTCTCGGCCATCTGGTACTGAAAAAGATCCAGCTGCTTGCGCGCAATCAGCAGCTTTTCCGCAAATGAAAGTTCAGCCATGTCAGCCCACAGTTCTCAGTTCACAGTTCGTAGTCGGGGCATAGCTCACAAAACTGTGAACTGTGAACTACGAACTGTGAACTCGTTCTTCCTACTTCGTCGCTTCCGCGTACACCTTCTGCGCCGCCGCCACCGCCTGCCCATACTCCACCGGCAGCTTCAGCGTGTCCTTCGCGATATGCTCCATCGCGCCCAGCAGTGCAATGGTGTCCAGATAGTCGAAGAAGCCCAGGTGCGCCACGCGGAAGATCTTGCCCTTCATCGTGCCCTGTCCGTTCGCAATCACCGCGGCAAACTTCGTCTTCAGCGCCTTCACCACATCGCTCGAGTCCATGCCTTCCGGCACAGCCACAGCCGTCGCCGCAGACGAGGGCGCCGTCGGCGCAAACAGCGTGAAGCCGAGCGCCACCAGTCCCGCGCGTGTAGCCGCTGCATTCGTGATCGCGTTGTTCACCAGCGCAATGCGGCCCTTTTCCAGATCGCCGCCAGCCTGTCCGGCAATGTAGTCCAGCGCCGCGCCCAGCCCGGCCACCAGCGCCACCGCCGGCGTGTAGGCCGTCTCGCCCTTCACCTGGTTCTTGCGCTCCTTGCGCAGGTCAAAGTAGTAGCGCGGATTCTTCGAGGCATCCATCGCCTTGAACGCCCGCTCGCTCACCGACAGATACGCGAGCCCCGGCGGAATCATCACCGCCTTCTGCGACCCGCCAATCAGCACGTCAATCTTCCAGCCGTCCACGTCGAAGTGCGTCGTGCCCAGCCCGGTAATGCCGTCCACCACCAGCAGCGCCTCCGGAGCCACCTCGTCGCGCAGCTTCGCAACAGCCTGCACATCGTGGTTCACCGCCGTCGAGGTCTCTGACGCCTGCATGTAGATCGCCTTGGTATCCGGCTTCAGCGCGGCCTTCACCGCCTCCAGCGTGAAGGTCTGCCCGTAGGGCACCTCCACCACGTCCACCGCGCAACCAAAGGCCTTCGTCAGGTCCACCCAGCGCTCGCCAAACTTGCCCGCCGTCAGCACCAGCACCTTATCGCCCGGCGAGGTCAGGTTCGACACCGAGGCCTCCATAGCGCCCGTGCCAGAGCTCGACAGCAGCAGCACGTCATTTTTCGTGCCCACAAACACCTTCAGCTGCTCCAGCACCTTCTGATACATGGCGCGGAACTCAGGCGTGCGGTGGTGAATATCCGCCGCCGCCATGGCAAACTGCGCAGCAGGAAGCAGGGGGGTCGGACCAGGAGTAAACAGGCGCGTCTTCCGAATCATCGTCATTTCCTCGCTTTGGGTCGGCATCAGTCGATCGACGATCACAGAATACACAATGTTGTGGTTTTTGTGGATTTATTTTTCACGCACTGATCTAAAGGCCCCGCCACCCACAGAACATGGTTGCCCCAGGTCTCGCCTCTGAGACCTGGGAAAGTAAGCCCCCCCATCCCAGCCACCTTAAACTGATCTCTAACCCCTTACCCCTAATCCCGCTACAATCAAGAGTTGAACCGCGGGCCGCTGCCCGCCGAAGAGGACTCCATGATCGATCCCGGCGCTCTCGCCGCCCATGTCACCAAACTCAGCATCGACGCCCTCAAGGCTCACGACGCCGAGCGCACCGGCACCCTCCGCCTCATCAAAGCCGCCCTCATGAACAAGGCCGTCGAGCGGAACGCCTCGCTCACGCCCGCCGA
>DATMUN010000064.1:0-5435 GCA_035563895.1 Occallatibacter sp.
GCTGAGGCTTCGGCAGCATGCGAGCCTACTGGTCTGGTTAAACGGCAGCGACAACCCGCCACCGGCAAACGTGGAGAGCGCGTATCTGAAAGTGGAGCAAGAGACGCACTGGCCTAATCCTGTTTTATCTTCAGCGAGCCAGACGCCGACTACGGTGACGGGCGAGAGCGGCGTGAAGATGACAGGCCCGTATGACTATGTAGCGCCGAGCTATTGGTACTTCGACAAGACGAACGGTGGCGCCTACGGATTCAACACAGAGACAAGCCCTGGGCCTGCGATTCCGCCGCTGGCAAGCAGGAAGAAGTTCCTGCCTGATGCAGAGGCCTGGCCGGCGACTGCCATGTGGAGCTTTCACTACGGTGGCGGCGAGTTTGTAAACCTCAAGGTTTTTGATGAAGCAATGCAGGCAGCATATGTAACGCCTCAGTCGGCCGCAGACTACGAGCGAATTGCGCAAACGATGGAGTATGACTCCGAACGTGCGATGTATGAGGCGTACTCGCGCAATAAGTACAACGCTACGGGCGTGATCCAGTGGATGCTGAACAATGCGTGGCCATCGATGATCTGGCACTTGTACGACTACTATCTCGACGCTGGGGCTGGGTACTTTGCGACAAAGAAGGCTTGCGAGCCGCTCCACGTGCAGTACTCGTATGACGACCAGTCGATTGTGGTTGTGAACAGCACATACGCTCCGGTGGAGGGTCTGCATGCGTCTGTGCATGTGCACAACGCGGCGTGGAAAGAGCTGTACACGAGTGAAGCAGAGGTCAACGCCGCTCTCGACAGCGCACAGCGCGTGTTTACCTTGCCGTCCAATCTATTTACCGGAGCTGAGCGACTGTTTTTTATTGACCTAACATTGGCTGATGCCGCGGGAAAGATAGTGAGCCGGAACTTTTATTGGGTACCCGACACGCTGACATCATTTGATTGGCCGCATACGGACTACACGCATACTCCGGCGCTGCGGCATGAAGACCTGAGTGCACTGGCGCATCTGCCGCAGGCAGTGGTGACGGCGAAGGCCGAGATTGCGGCAACGGAGCATGGGCGTGAGCTGATTGTGCATTTGAATAATCCATCAAGCGCACTGGCATTCCAAGTTCATCTGGCGGCGCGTACGGATAAGGACGATCTGATTGCGCCAGTCTTCTGGTCGGATAACTGGATTGAACTTGTTCCGGGCGAGTCGACCACCTTGACGGCGTTGTTGCCAGAGGATGCGCCAGCGGCGCCAGTGATTCACCTTGACGGCTGGAATGTCACAGCAGTTGCACTCACGCCGGTCAACGCAAAGTAGAGGGCAATAAAAACGCATGGCCACTGAGACATCACAGAGCACGGCCGTTGGGCTGAAACGCTCTCTGCGCTTCATGGACCTGGTGCTCTACGGCATCATCCTGATTCAGCCAACGGCACCGATGCCGAGCTTCGGCGTCATCTATAAGGAATCGCACGGGCACGTGGTGATGGCGATTCTGCTGGCGATGGTGGCTATGCTCTTTACCTCGATCAGCTACGGGCGCATGGCGCGTGTGTATCCGCACGGCGGATCCGCATTTCTGTATGTCGGTAAGGAGATCCACACCAGTCTGGGCTACCTGACAGGCTGGTGTCTGGTAATGGATTACGTTCTGAATCCGCTCATCTGCACGATCTGGTGCAGTCGCGCGGCGATGAACTTTCTTCCTGGCGTGCCGTATGTTGTATGGGCCGTCTTCTTTGCGCTGTTGTTCACGATGCTGAATTGCAACGGCGTCGAAACGTCGGCACGGATCAATGCGGGAATGGCCGTGGCGCTGGGAGTGGTGATTGTGCTGGTGCTGACAGCGGCGGTGCGCTGGTTGTTGCATATCTCGCATCCCGGGGCAACGTTCTTTGCTCTGCCATTTTACGATCCGTCTACCTTTCAAATGAACGGGCTGCTACGCGGGACCTCAATCGCGGTGCTTACGTACATCGGATTTGACGGCATCTCCACACTGACGGATGAGGCGAAGGACCCGGCGCACAGCGTACCGCGTGCGATTGTGCTGACCTGCTTCATCACCGGTGTGCTGGCGAGCATCGAAGTTTATGCCGCGCAGCTTGTATGGCCACGCGGGCTCGCGTTCCCTGACGTGGACACGGCGTACGTGCATGTGTCGGGACGTATGGGCGGGCCAATTCTATTTATGATTGTGAACGCTTCCCTGTTACTGGCCAATATTGGATCGGGCATGGCATCGCAGCTTGGAGCGGCGCGCTTGCTGTATGCGATGGGACAGGATGGCGCGCTGCCGAAGCGCTTCTTTGGCGCGGTGCATCCGAAGAACCGGATTCCGCGGAATAACGTGCTGCTGATTGGAGCAATCTGCCTGATTGGTGCGCTGATCTTCAGCTATCAGCTTGGTACCGAGCTGCTCAACTATGGTGCTCTACTTGCGTTCATGGGCGTGAATCTTGCGTCGGTTCTGCGTGGATGGCGAACGGGACGAATGACGCAGTGGTTCCCGATGCTGCTCTCACTGGGCGGACTGGCAACATGTGCGTTGCTGTGGTGGAGCCTGGGTCCTCTGGCAAAGTCCGTGGGGACGACATGGGCACTGGTCGGCGTGCTGTTCTGGATCGTGCGACGCAAGGCGACGGTTCTTCCGGGTGAGACGGCATGAAAGCACCAACACGCAGGTTTGACGTTACGCTGGCCGGGGACATCGATCTTGATGTTCTGCTCTACGGCTTGCCGGAGGAGTTACCTCTGGAGCGCGAACTGCTCGCGAGCGGAATGGCGATTCGCGTGGGTGGGTCAGCCGCGATTACAGCACACAATCTGGCTGCGCTTGGGAATTCGGTCGGATTCATTACGGCTACCGTGAATGACGGATTTGGCGCTCTGTGCCGTGATGAGTTGGCACGCGCCGGCGTTGATCTGTCGCGGTGCATAGCTGTAGATAACGACCAGACTGGCGTTACGGTGCATCTGCAACATAATGCGCTCCGGCACATGTTCACCTACGCAGGAACGACGTTTGCACTGTCACTGGAGAAGCTGGACCTGGGCTATCTGGCCGATACGCGGCACTTTCACATGTCCTCGTACTATCTTCAGAAGGCTCTGACGTCGCGCATTCCTGAGCTTTTCGCGCAATTGAAGCAGGCAGGCGTCACCATCTCTCTCGATCCCAACGACGACCCAGACAGTAAGTGGGATCGCGGAATTCTGGATGCGCTCTCGTATGTGGATGTGCTGCTGCCGAATGAGCGTGAGGCGTGTTTGCTCGCTGGCGAGGGTGATCTGGACCGTGCCATCGCGATGCTGCGCGAGTGTGTTCCGCTGCTAGTGGTGAAGCATGGCGCGGCTGGCGCCACAGCCTACTCGAACAGCGGCAGTTGGCATGCACCAGCACGCAAAGTGGATGTTGTGGATGCGATTGGTGCGGGGGACAGCTTTAATGCGGGCTTTCTGCACGCGTGGTTGCGAAGCTGGCCACTGGAGCAGGCGCTGGGGTATGCCAACCTGACCGGCGGCTGGTCAACCACGGCGAACGGCGGCACTGCCGCTTTTCGCGATCCGCATCAGTTGGAAGCGCTGGAAGCGGAGTGGTCGAAGGAGCTCGGCTCTGCCGTGCCTTAGAATGGGAACTCAAAAAGTCCGGCGGCCGAATCGCAACAAAATTGACGCCGCGTTGCTGGACGGAACCTGGTAGGAATCGACTCGACATGCCATCATTTGCCGCTCCTTCTTCAAGCGCTACCGTATTACCGGACTCTCCCGACAAGCGCGGGTACAACTTCTTTCTGCAACTGGTCGCCGGACTCGGCGGGCTCTTGTATGGCATTGATGTAGGCATCATCGGCGGAGCTTACCCCTACCTGCAGGCGACCTCGCACCTGACACCAGCGCAGCTTTCGGCGATCGTAGCGGCGGTACTGCTCGGCAGCGTGATCTCCACCCTATTTGCAGGTGTGCTGGCCGACTGGATGGGGCGCAAGAACCTAATGATTTTGAGCGGCACGGCGTTTGTGGCCAGCATTCCAATCATCGCGTTTTCGCAGAGCTACACGGCGCTGCTCTCTGGGCGCATTCTGCAGGGCGTGAGTGCGGGGCTGGTAGGCGTGGTAGTGCCTTTGTATCTTGCCGAGTGCCTCTCAGCTTCGCGTCGCGGACGTGGAACGGGCATCTTCCAGTTGATGCTGACACTGGGAATTGTCGCGGCCGCGCTGGTCGGGATGTACTACAGCTACCGCGTGGCTGACGTGATGCGAACTGGCGACGCGATTGCGCTGTTCGACTTCAAGAATCAGGCGTGGCGTCGCATCTTTTGGGTTTCGTTGCCGCCGGGATTGCTGTTTGTCCTGGGCAGCCTGTTTGTCAGCGAGTCTCCGCGGTGGCTCTACCGTCGCGGAAGGCACCAGCAGGCGATGACGGCGTTGCTGCGCTCGCGTGGGCACGAGCAAGCCGAGCTCGAGTTGCACGAGATGGAGCAGAGCGCGCTCTCAGCGAAGAACACGACGGCCGGCGCTGCTGTTCGCGAGTCGCTGCTCAAGCGGAAGTACGTGATTCCCTTCCTGCTGGCGTGCGCGGTGCTGGCATGCAACACGGCGACGGGCGTTAACTCGGTGATTGGCTACAACGTTGGCATCTTGCTCCAAAGCGGCCTTTCCGATCTGGCTTCGCACTGGGGTTACGTGGCGTTTACCTGCGTGAACTCAATCTTTACGCTTATTGGCACAACACTCGTGGACCGCAAAGGACGGCGCTTCCTGATGATTTTGGGGATCAGCGGCATCATCGTGTCGATGGTAAGCGTGGGGACGCTATTCCTGACGACAGAGAAGGTCAGCATCGATGCAGCAACCGCGCTTCAACCGTTAGTGGATGGAAAGCAGGAACTGACACTGAAGTTCGATCGCGATGAAGCGAGTAAGCTGCTGGCAGCAGCCGGCGCAACGGACGGGAAGATCAGCAGCGATCGCGCTTCGCTAGCCATCATCTATTCCTACGGAGACTACACAGCGGCGACAAACTTCGTGCGCTCAGACGATCTGTCTGCTGAGCCGATCCACATTACACGTGCGGATGCGCTGCCGACGAACAAAGTCGAGTCGTTTTTCAAGAATCCAGTAGCTAACCTGGATGCTGCGCAAACGGCAACGCTGAAAATCCAGAAAGCCGTGGTGGGTAGCATCCCTGAAGCCAGTCATGGCTGGCTGGTCGCGCTGGGCTTGTATGCGTTCATGGCGTTTTATGCGGTGGGGCCTGGCGTTTGTGTGTGGCTTGCGCTGTCTGAACTGATGCCGACGCGCATCAGGTCAAATGGGATGAGTTTTGCTCTAGTGCTAAACCAGCTTGTCTCGACGACGCTAGCCGCGATCTTCCTGCCGTTCGTTGGCAAGTATGGGTACTCGTCGATGTTCTACCTATTCGCCGGTTTTGCGACTATCTA
>DATMUN010000065.1:0-6746 GCA_035563895.1 Occallatibacter sp.
GGACTCGCGCATTACGTCTGACCTGAAGCTGCCCTCGTCGCAACGACTCGATGTATCGAAGGCGACCGATCAGCAGATTCTGGATGAGGTGGCGCTGTGCATTGCAACCTACATGCGCGATCTGCTCTTCCAGCAGGATGAATACGGGCGCTACATCGGTTCACCGTACGACAACTTTCTGCGCGTGAATCATCTGCCTGTGCAGCCGCTTGCTGGCGAGACCAAGGCTCACTATAACCAGCGACTCTACAACGAACTGGTCGCGCTATCGAATCCCACCTACATCACGGCAAAAGACGGCTCGTTCAAGTATCACGATCAGACGTACCAGTTTGGCCCGCAGGAGCTGCAGGGGTTGCTGATCTTCCTCAAGATTGGATCAGCCTCCGGCGGCGACGACCAGCACGCGGGCAACTGCGCGGCCTGTCACCTGCCGCCAGACTTTACGGACTTTTCGTTCCACAACACAGGCGTTTCGCAGGATGAGTACGACGCGGTGTGGGGCTCGGGCTCATTCGCGAATCTGCACGTGCCATCGCTGACGGAACGCAATGCGAACTTCAACCAGTACATGCCAGCCAGCAGTGCGCACCCTGACGCAATCGAGGCCTTCCGTCGCGCTGCGTCCGCTTCAAACTCGGGCTATGCTGACCTCGGCATGTGGAACATCTATCAGAACCCGGATGTGTCCGGACCGCAATCGGTTTTGAAGTCCATCGTCTGCTCTACGGGGCGCGATTGCTCAGTGGATGCGGGGCTTGCCAGCACCATTGCGCAGTTCAAGACACCGACGCTGCGCGATCTTGAGGACTCGGCTCCGTACTTCCACAACGGCAGCCGCGCAACGTTTGAAGCGGTCATCAGCTTCTATATTCAGAGCTCGCAGTTAGCGCATCAGGGCGCGCTACGCAATGCGCCGTCCCAGTTTGCCAATATGCATCTGACGAACGACGATATCGCGGCGCTTGCAGCGTTTCTCAAGTCGCTGACAGAGGACTACGACGACGCATAAACGCAGCGAGGGGGAGAAGCCAACGGCTTCTCCCCCTCTTAACTTCAGCCTCTCGGCAAACTACGCGTAGATGCCGCGCTGGCGGATGGTGAACGCGACGCGATCGATTGCCAGCATGTAGGCGGCGATGCGGTTGTTCACGTTGTGCGCTTCGGCGTAGCGGACCACATCGTCAAAGCTATCGCGCAGGATGGTTTCGAGCTGCTCGTTGACGATAGCTTCCTTCCAGAAGTAGCCCTGGCGATCCTGCACCCATTCGAAGTAGCTGGCAGTCACGCCGCCGGAGTTAGCCAGGATGTCGGGCATCACGAAGATGCGTTTGTCGGCCAGAATTTCATCGGCAACAGCAGTCGTGGGGCCGTTGGCGCCCTCGACGATAACGCGCGCCTTGATCTTGTCGGCGTTGCGGCTGGTGATGACGTTCTCAGTGGCCGCGGGAATGAGCAGGTCGCAGTCGGAGACGATGAGCTCTTCGCTCGGCATCGCCTCTGCGCCGCGGAATCCGAGGGTCGTCTCATTGCGGTACTTGTACTCGGACAGCGCGTTGATGTCGATCCCGTTGGGGTTGTAGAGTCCGCCATCTTTCTCGGCGATGCCCACAATCTTGTAGCCGTGCTCCATCATGAGCCGAGCCGCATTTGAGCCGACGTTACCGAACCCCTGGATAACGACGCGGCAATTGTCGATGGACATGTTGAGATAGCGCAGGCTCTCATCGCAAATCACCATGATGCCGCGCCCGGTTGCCTGCACGCGGCCGCGTGACCCGCCGATGTTCAACGGCTTGCCGGTGACGACGCTGGTGACGGTGCGGCCCATGTGCATGGAGTAGGTGTCCATGATCCATGCCATGGTCTGCTCGTTGGTATTCATGTCGGGCGCGGGAACATCTTTCTCCGGCCCAATGAAATCGATGAGCTCTGAAGTGTACCGGCGCGTCATGCGTTCCAGCTCGCCTACACTCATCTTCTTGGGATCGCAGATCACTCCGCCCTTGGCGCCGCCAAAGGGAATGTTGACTACCGCGCACTTCCAGGTCATCCAACTGGCGAGCGCGCGCACTTCGTCGAGCGTCACATCGGGCGAGTAGCGGATGCCGCCTTTGGCAGGTCCGCGGGCAATGTTGTGTTGAACACGAAAGCCGGTAAACATCTCGATCCGGCCGTCGTCCATAGTGACGGGAAAATGAACGATGATCTCCCGGGCTGGGGTGCGCAACAGCCTCCACAGATTGTCGTCGAGGTTTAATTTGCGCGCGGCAAAGTCAAACCGCGCGCTCTGCGCTTCCCATGGGTTAATCTCCTGATCCAGCGTCACGGATTGTGGTGTCGGCATAGAAAACTCTCCAATTCTCGAGCGAGCGCCGCGCAGAGTTCGTCCTGCGCAAAGCTCGCAGCGGGCGCAGGTCAATCATGGCCAAACGCCCAAACCCATGTGAGTCTAGGCCCAACGCCAAAACGGCGTCAAGCCGGACACTGAGGAGCGCAACCCCTTCGGTACCCGGTAGCGACCTTCGCTCCAGTCTCGCACAGAGCAAATAATGAACAATAAAGATGCGGCAGAAAGGCCCGGGCCCTTACGAATCAGGCAGGCTGAGCGGCCGTCTCAAGCCGTGACAGACAGAAAAAGAACCATCAGAGTAAACCGAGCGATGTAACACGTTGGTCACTGTCAGTAACCGGGAAAACTGGTCTAAGCTACACTCATTGCAGATTTTCTGGGCCCATTCGCAGCGACGGGCATAGAAAGCAGCCAGTTCGATACGACATGTCCCGGAGAGCAGGCGACGAAATGGCAAGTGCTGATCGCATCCTCGTCATTGACGATGATGACGCCGTGTGCGGAATCGTCGCTGCCTTGGCGAAGACGATGGGATTCGATTGCGCCACGACCCACGACCCCACAACTTTCCCGGCCCTGGTAACATCCTCCACATCTCTGATCCTGCTTGACTTAATGATGCCCGGCATGGACGGAATCGAAGTCCTGCGCCTGCTGGGAGAGCACCAGATCCGCGCCCGAATCCTTCTGATGAGCGGCATGGACAGACGCGTGCTGGAGACGGCGGAGAAGCTTGCCCTGAGCCTGGGGCTGAACGTCATAGGACATCTGCAAAAGCCGGTGCCTCTGGACCAGCTGAAAACGATGCTGGAGGCGCTGGCATCCACGGAGCAGCCGGAGATCCTGATCGAACAGCCGCCGCTCGCCCTTACTGATGACGACCTGCGCCGGGCAATTGCGCGCAATGAGTTCGTCAACTACTACCAGCCGCAGATTCGCCTGGATACGGGCGAGTTGACCGGATTCGAAGCATTGGCCCGCTGGCAGCATCCGGAGCTGGGTCTCATTCCTCCGGGCAGCTTCATCGAGCGCATTGAGGGCCTCGGGCTGATCGACGATTTGTGCTGGGACACGGCAAAGCTGGCACTTGAAGACATAAAGAACTTCAACATCGCTGCGGGGTTCGATCTTCGCATATCGATCAATGCCTCCATGCATTCGCTCCAGAATCTCGATTTCCCCGATCAGCTCGTGAATCTTGCGGCACAGATTGACGTTCCTGTACAGAGCATCGCGATTGAGGTCACGGAATCCGGCCTGGCCAAGCAGCTCTCCAGAACGCTCGACGTGCTGACCCGGCTGCGCATGAAGGGATTCGATCTCTCGATCGACGACTTCGGAACGGGATACGCGATGATGCTGCAGTTGCAGAACGTTCCCGCCACCGAGCTGAAGATCGATCGCAGCATCGTGGAGCGCATTCAAACCAGCGAAAGCGAACGCGTGATGGCAGAGAAGGTCATCGAGATGGGCCACGCGCTCGGTATGGAAGTGATTGCGGAAGGCGTGGCATTACGCGAACAGTACGATCTGCTGCGCCAAATGGGCTGCGAAGGAGCACAGGGATTCCTGATTAGCAGGCCTCTGCCCCCTGCGGCCGTGACGCGATGGCTTGCCGAGTTTGCCGTCCGGCCATCGCGTTAGCCTGCAAGCGCAACTCCTGCCCAACAGATTCCACCCCAAACCAACCGAGCACCCACAGAAGGTAAACTTGTGCCTGTGAACGCCACGCATCATACCGCCCTGCCCAGCCGAAAAGAATTCCTCGCACTCGCCAAGACCCATACGCTCGTGCCGGTGTGTCTCACGCTTACCGCAGACCTGGAAACCCCTGTGTCGGCTTTCCTGCGTGCGGCCTGGTCGGAGCCGGAGTGCTTCCTGCTCGAATCGGTTGAGAACGGCGAACAGGTTGGCAGGTACACGTTCATCGGCGTCAATCCGTACAAGCGCATCGTTGCTCGCGGTCGCCAGATCGCCATCACAGAGAACAAACGCACAGCGCATGTGGAAGGCGACATCTTTGCCGTTCTGCGTGAGGCGCTCAGCGGGCATAAGCCCGCGCGGATCGCCGGATTGCCGCCTTTTACCGCCGGCGCCGTGGGCTTTTTCGCGTATGACGCCGTGCGCCAGATCGAGCGCCTGCCCCATCACGCAAAGGACGAACTGGGCGTGCCGGACGCGTGCCTGCTTTTCTTCGACGAAGTTCTGGCCTTCGACCATGTCCGCAAGCAGATTTGGATCATCGTAACCGCGGACGTAACGCTCTCAACGCCGGACGAGGCTTATGCAGACGCCATCAAGCGGCTCGCGAAGCTGGAAAAGCGTCTGGCTCAGCCGCTGCCCAAGCTACCCGCGGTAAAGCGCGGCGGCAAGCTGAAGGTTGCGCATCGCACGCGAAAGAGCCAGTTCCTTGCGGCGGTGGAAAAGACCAAGGAGTACATCCGCGCCGGCGATGTATTTCAAACCGTGCTCTCGCAGCGCTTCGACGTTGAGCCGGGCATCGACTCCTTCCAGGTCTACCGTGCGCTGCGCACGGTAAATCCGAGCCCGTACATGTACTTTCTCCGTGTGGCTCCGGATGGCACGCTCGGTTCCGCAAAATCCAAATCGAAGAAGAAGGCTACGTCTGCAGTGGAACTGGCAGGTTCGTCACCAGAGCTACTGGTGCGCGTACACGACGGCAAGGTGGAGTATCGCCCCATTGCAGGCACCCGCCCGCGCGGCGCCAACGAGGCCGCGGATCAGGCACTGGAAGCCGAGATGATGCACGACGAGAAGGAGCGTGCCGAGCACGTGATGCTTGTCGACCTGGGCCGTAATGATGTGGGGCGCGTATCGGAGTTCGGCTCCGTGAAGGTTGACCGGCTTATGTTCGTCGAGCGCTACAGCCATGTGATGCACATCGTGAGCTCCATTGAAGGCACGCTCCGCCCGGAACTGACGGCAGTTGATGCCCTGCGCGCGTGCTTCCCGGCTGGAACGCTGAGCGGCGCGCCGAAGGTGCGTGCCATGGAGATCATCGACGAGCTTGAGCCGGCGCGGCGCGGCACCTACGGCGGCGCTGTGCTCTACGCAGACTTCTCGGGCAATCTCGACTCGTGCATTGCCATTCGTTCGCTGCTTGCCAAAGACGGCAAGGGCTACGTGCAGGCAGGCGCGGGAATTGTTGCGGACTCCGTGCCGGAGAAAGAACACGAAGAGGCCATCAACAAGGCACAGGCCGTCATCCGCGCCATCGAGCAGGCACGCGGGCTCTAAGAACGTTCCAAAATAGACCAGCAATTCGCGTAATCGCCCAATTTGAAACTGCGCTCAAGTGCATGCTTCGCGGCTGTAACCCGCTCACGGTGCCGCCTCGTCCACACAGTCAACTCCGCGCGTACGCATGTTTCCTGTGCGTATGACCTGGGGTATTTCGTGTGAAAGGACAATGCACCATGCTTATCTCAGGACTTCAAAGCAGCGCCTCCCTGCTCACCAGCCTCTCCTCCACTTCACAGACGGGGTCGTCCACCACAAGCAATATGAATGCCTTTGGTACGGCTCTCTCTAACCTCATCTCATCCATTCAGTCGGGCGACACCACCAGCGCAGAGAAATATCTGGCTCAGGTTCAGCAGCTGACTCCGGCAAATGCCAGCTCAGACAGCCCGCTCGGCGAATTCATCTCCAGTGTCTCCTCTGCGCTCCAGTCAAACGATATCTCTGGCGCGCAGACAGCGCTGACCACGCTCGAGAGCCAGTTCACAACATCGAGCACTCAGGCTTCTACGCAATCAACTGATAGCACCACTTCAACCACCAGCGAATATACGCAGGACATCGTCAATCTCTTCAGTTCGATCAGCTCCGGAGACCTGTCTGGCGCGCAGTCTGCCTACGACAGCCTCACGAGCCTTCTCTCCGCCAATGGATACTCGCTATCAAGCAGCTCGACTGACAGCACTTCCACTGACAGCAGTTCATCGACCTCTTCTACCTCTTCAGAAAGCAGTTCTCTGGCGAAACTGCTGCAGAACATCGGCTCCGCTCTCAGTTCAGGAGACATCAGTTCGGCGCAGACGTCACTCGACAGCTTTCTGAAAAGCCTTGCAACGGGCTCACTGGTCAACGCGAAGGCCTGACCACCGGTTCAATCCGCACCGAAGATTTTTTTGAAGAAGTGTCCGACCCGCGAGAAGAAGCCTGGCTTCTTCTCTGCGGGCTTGTTCACAGCAGCAGGCGGCGGTGTGGCGGCGGTTGTTCCCTCGGGGGCAACCGCCGGCGAACTGGCTTCCTGGATTTTAGTCGCGTCCCGCACGAGCGGAGGCGCGGCCACAGCGGGCTTGCCATCTGCTGTCATAGGGCCAGCTTTTGGCTCGGCCATTGTCGCCATCCCCTCGCTTTGCGCGAG
>DATMUN010000066.1:0-5459 GCA_035563895.1 Occallatibacter sp.
GACGAAGGTTTGTTGCCGCCGCGAGTGGCGGGCCTGGTGGTGCGGCGCGCAGAGCGGCGGCTGAATCTGAGCGATGATCAGCGGCAGAAGATCAAGACCATCCTGCGCACAGAAAAGCCGGTAATCGAGTCGCTTGCTGAGCGCGTGCACGCAGAGCGCGAACAGTTGGAAGTGCAGCCCTACGATGAGGCGACGGTGCGCGCTTTCGCGCAGCAGCACGAGATGACGATGGAGGATGTGTTGGTGGAACGTGAGAAGGTGCGCTCGGAGATTCAGGCCGTGTTGACGCCAGAACAGCGCAAGCAAGTTGCAGCCATGCGCGAGACGTTGTATGGGCGATTTGTGGAGAGGCTTTCGTCGCTGGGTGACGAACTCTAGCTGATGCCATAGCACCGTGCGGCGGAGTAGAGTTGTGGCATGAGTCTCTACTGCGCCGCTGGCGGGCCGGATGCTGATCTTTCTGTCGAAGAACTGAATTCATCTTTAATTGACGCGCTGGATGCGCTGGGTATGCGACGCCGCGTGCTGGCGGTGCCGCCGGACTTTACGCGGGTACATTCGCAGGCTGGAGCGCTGACGCAGATGGCATGGCGCTACTACGGCGACCGGCTCGCGGCCGTGTTGCCCGCGCTGGGCACACATGCTGCGATGCCTGGCGGTCAGCGGGAGGCAATGTTCGGCGCGATCCCTGCGGATCTGTTCCGTGTGCACAACTGGCGTACCGATGTGGTGACGCTAGGGGATGTGCCTGCGGAGTTTGTGAGGGAGCAGTCCGAAGGGAAATTGAGCTTTGCCTGGCCGGCGCAGGTGAATCGGCTGCTTGTCGATGGCGGATTCGATCTGATTCTTTCAATTGGTCAGGTGGTGCCGCACGAAGTGATCGGCATGGCCAACTACAACAAGAACATTCTGGTTGGCACCGGCGGTCGCGAGGGTATTAGCAGAAGCCATTATCTTGGCGCGGTGTATGGAATGGAGCGCATCATGGGCCGTGCGGAGAATCCGGTACGTGCTGTGCTGAACTATGCGTCGGATCGCTTTCTGCGCGATTTGCCGATTGTGTATGTGCTGACGGTGGTGGGGCGCAGGGAGGATGGGTCGCTGGCAGTGCGCGGGCTGTTTGTTGGCGATGATGCGAAGTGCTTTCATCGTGCGGCGGAGCTGAGTTTAAAGGTCAACTTTGAGCGCGTGGCAGAGCCGATCAAGAAAGCCGTGGTGTATCTCGATCCAGGCGAGTTTCACTCAACGTGGCTGGGGAATAAGGCGATCTATCGCACGCGAATGGCGCTGGCAGATGGTGCGGAGTTGATGGTGCTGGCGCCGGGTGTGAAGGAGTTCGGCGAGGATGCGACGATCGATAAGTTGATCCGGCGGCATGGGTATCGCGGTACTGAGGCCACGCTGGCTGCGGTGGAGCGCGACCCGGAGTTGGCTGCGGAGCTGAGTGCGGCTGCGCACTTGATTCACGGCTCGTCAGAGGGGCGCTTCAGGATTACTTGGTGCCCGGGCAAGTTGAGCAGGGAAGAGGTTGAGGGCGTCGGCTTTGAGTATGGCGAGTTAGATACGATGCTGCGGAAGTACGATCCGGCGAAGCTGGGGGACGGGCTGAATATCGTGGATGGTGAAGAGATCTTCTATATCTCGAATCCGGCGCTTGGATTGTGGGCGCATGAGTCGCGGCTGGGGTAGGGACTGCTTCCCCATCCTTCGGTACGCGAAGAATGGGGCACTCGTAATAGTGGTTAGGTGCATAGTTCCATCCCCGGTCCCCAAAGGCCAGGGACCGGGGGCACCCGTCATCGCATTAAACGATGCCAAGCTCGCGCAGGATGAAGGAGTAGTCGAAGGCTATCTCTTTCAAGTAGTCGTAGCGCCCGCTGGCGCCGCCGTGGCCGGCCTGCATGTTCGTAACGAGCAGCAGTGGGCGCTCATCCTGCTTGAGCGTGCGTAGTTTTGCTACGTACTTCGCCGGCTCCCAGTACATGACCTGGCTGTCGTAGAGCGAGGTCTTTACGAGGATGGCTGGGTAACTAGCTGACTGAAGGTTGTCGTAAGGCGAGTAACTAAGCATGTAGGTGAAGTACTGCTCCTCGTTCGGATTGCCCCATTCCTCGTACTCGGGTACGGTGAGCGGTAGCGAGGCGTCGAGCATGGTGTTCATCACGTCGACGAAGGGGACGTGGGAGAGCACGGCGCGGAAGAGCGTTGGGCGCATGTTGGTGACGGCGCCCATGAGCAGGCCGCCTGCCGAGCCGCCTTCGATAGCGATGCGTGCGGGATCGCCGTAGCCGGATGCGGTAAGGTGCTCGGCGCAGGCGATGAAGTCGGTGAAGGTGTTGCGCTTGGTGAGCATCTTGCCTGCATCGTGCCATGGCTCGCCGAGGTCGCCGCCGCCGCGGATGTGTGCATACGCAAGGACGAGGCCGCGATCAAGCAGGCTGAGACGGTTGGAGTTGAAGCCGATGGGCAGTGCGTAGCCGTAAGAACCGTAAGCGTAGACGTATAGCGGGTTCTTACCATGCGCGAAGGCGTCTTTGCGGTAGACGAGTGAGATGGGGACCTGTGTGCCGTCGCTGGCGGTGGCGTGCAGGCGCTCACTGGTGTAGAGGGTGCGGTCGAAGCCGCCGGGAACTTCGATCTGCTTGAGGAGTTTGGACGCGCCGGTTGCGGGCGAGAACTCGAAGACGGAACTGGGTGTGACGAGCGAGGTGTAGCCGTAGCGATAGGTCGCGGTGTCGAAGATGCGATTGGTGCCGCCGTAGGCGTTGTAGGCGGGCTCGGGGAATGCGATTTCGCGCGTCTGCGTGGCTTCGGGACCGTTGCCTGCGAACTGCCAGTAGCAGAGATGCGGTAAGCCGTCCTCGCGCTCGGCGGCGATGAAGAAGTTGGAGAAGAGGTCGATGTCTTCGAGCGAGACGGAGTCGCGGTGGGGGATGCGCTCGGTCCAGTGATCACGACCGGGCGTGGCAATGGGTGCGGTGACGAGGCGGAAGTTTTTGCCCTGGTCGTTGGTGCGGATGTAGAACAGGCCGTTGCGGTGGTCGATGGAGTATTCGTGATCGTCTTGGCGCGAGGCGACTAGAGTGAACTGGCCAGTGGGATTGTCTGCTGCGAGGAACCAGCACTCGCTGGTGATGTGGCTGGCTGATTCGAGCACGAGGTACTTACCGTCGCGCGTGCGGCCAGCGGCGATGTTGAAGCGCTCGTCGTCGTCCTGGTAAACGAGGATGTCGGCGGAGTGCGGCTGGCCGAGCACATGGCGGAAGAGCTGGAACTGGCGCTTCTGCTCCTCGTCTTCGACGGTGTAGAAGAGAGTCGAGTTGTCAGCGGCCCAGACGATGGAGCCGACGCGTTCTACGGTTTCGGCGAGAGTCTCCCCCGTGGCGAGGTCCTTGATATGGAGCGTGTACTGGCGGAAGCCGGTGGTGTCTGTGGTGTAGGCGAGCCAGCGGCCGTCGTCGGTGATGGCGGTGGCGCCGATGGCGAAGAAGGCATGGTCCTGTGCGAGCTGGTTGCCGTCGAGAACAACCTCTTCGGGAGCGCTTGCGTCCGGCGCTTCGGTGGTGCCGGGGCGGCGGCAGTGGATGGCGTACTGCAGGCCTTCTTCGGTGCGTGTCCAGTACCACCAGGCACCTTCGCGGAAGGGGACGGAGACGTCGGTCTGCTGGATGTGGCTCAGCATCTCGTTGTAGAGCTGGTCGCGAAGCGGGGAGAGCGCGGCGGTATCAGCGTCTGCGTAGCGGTTTTCGGCCTCAAGGTACGCGGTGACCTCGGGGTTTTCTTTCTGGCGGAGCCAGGCGTAGTCGTCGACGAGGATGTGGCCGTGGAGGTGGGTTTCAGTGTGCTCGCGTCGAGCGACGGGGGGCTGGATCGGTTCACTCATGTTCCTCTTAGTGTAGAGGGAGAAAGGGCGGGCGGAAGGCAGAGCAAATTGTGCTACGTGGCGCAAATTCTGCTGTCAACAGGAGCGGTTTTCATGAGTAACTCATTGACAATATAGGGTTTGGTAGTGAGGGGTGGGGAGTGTGCTCCACGGTGATCGATGCTGCGAGTGTGGAGGACGGATTGCTGGAGCGCCGCTGGGAACTTTCTGGCGCGGCAGTCCGTACAATAGAATGCGATGAACGCGATTCGCTCTGCGCGAGGGCTAACGATCCGGCTGATGCTGGCGGCTCTCGTTTTTTTGTGTGCGCCGGTGGTGCCGGTGCCTGCCGAGCAGGTGAAAGACCTGCCGAAACCTACCGACTACGTGAGCGATTTTGCGCACGTGCTCTCGCCCGATGCGGTGGCGAAGATCGACAGCCTGTGCGCGCAGCTCGACCACACGAAGGCTAATGCGCAGATCGCAGTTGTGACGGTGAAGACGCTGGAGGGCGAGGACTCGGCGCAGTGGGCGAACGAGCTGGAAGACCAGTGGAAGATGGGCCGGAAAGGCTCGGACCGCGGTGTACTGGTGCTGCTGGCGGTGGATGACCGCAAACGGCGCATCGAGGTTGGCTACGGGCTTGAAGGCATCCTGAACGACGCGAAGCTGGGCGATATTGGCCGGGCGATGGTGCCGTATCTGCGCGCGCGGGACTATGACAACGCAGTGCTGCTGGCGGTGGGCCAGGTAGGGCAGACAATTGCGGACGACGCCGGAGTGACGCTGACGGGGCAGCAGGTGCAGGCTGCGCCGCACATGCATCAAAGCAGGAGCATCAGTCCGCTGCTGATGTTTGTGTTGATCCTGATCTTTTTTGGCGGTTTCGGGCTGCTGCGGTTGCTGTTGTTTCTTGGCTTGCTGGGTGGTGGTTTCCGTGGCGGGCCTTGGCTGGGTGGCGGGCCGTTCATTGGCGGCGGTGGCGGAGGCGGCGGTAATGACAGTGGCGGTGGTGGATTTGGCGGCTTCGGTGGCGGCAGTTTTGGCGGCGGCGGAGCAGGTGGAGACTGGTAAAAGACAGGGATTAGGGACTAGGGATTAGGGACGAACAATTGTTGGTGGCTTGCATAAAGGCGGGCCGGAGGAGAAAAGGAAAGTATGAAGGGACTTTGGATTGCGCTGGGTGTGGTGGTGGTCCTGTTGCTGCTGATTGGCGGCAACTATGTGAGCGCGAAGAACCACATGGTTGCGCTGGACCAGGATGTGAAGGCCTCGTGGAGCGAGGTGGACGTGCAGATGCAGCGGCGCGCCGACCTGATTCCGAACCTGGTGGAGACTGTGAAGGGTTTCACGAAGGAAGAGAGCACGGTGTTTGGCGAGATTGCCAACGCGCGCGCGGGCCTGCTGAGTGCACAGGGGCCGGAAGCGAAGATTGCAGCGAACGGACGGCTGGATTCGGCGTTCGGGCGGCTGCTGGCGCTGACGGAGAACTATCCACAGCTGCGGTCGAGCGATCAGTTCATGCGGTTGCAGGATGAGCTGGCTGGGACGGAGAACCGCATCGGCGTGGCACGCAAGCGCTACAACGATGCTCTTC
>DATMUN010000067.1:0-2134 GCA_035563895.1 Occallatibacter sp.
CATCATCGAATGCGTCATGCGCGTTCTGGATGAGTTCAATAATGTCCGCGCCGACGGAATTTTGAGCCACCGGGCCGATTGAATTTTGAGCCGGGGTGGAGACCGGTCTAAAGCAGGACCGGTTGTGGATAAGTGTATGGGTTTCCGGAGTCGTTGTCCTCCTGCGTATGAGGGTGCGGTGCGCAGGGGAAGCTGCGAAGGGCGTAGCCCGTAGCAGATTCCCTGCGCTGGCGAACGACGTCAGGTTGATTCGGCCGCGCTCGCACCGTCGCCTCTGCGCGCCGTTTCACGCGAGCGAATGCGTTTCTTTGCACTGGCGCTGCTATGGCGGAAACGGTAGCTTTCGTTGCCGGTTTCCACGATGTGGCAGTGATGCGTCAGCCGGTCCAGCAATGCCGTGGTCATCTTCGCGTCGCCGAACACACTGGACCATTCAGCGAAGTCCAGATTCGTTGTAACGGCAACGCTCGTGTGCTCGTACAGGCGGCTCAGGAGATGGAACAGCAGTGCCCCGCCGGCCTGGCTGAAGGGCAGATACCCGAGTTCATCCAGAATGACCAGGTCGAGGCGCAGCAGGCTCGCCGCGATCCGTCCAGCGCGGCCCTGCGCCTTTTCCTGCTCCAGTGCGTTGGCCAGATCCACGGTCGAGTAGAAGCGCACGCGCTTGCCGTGATGCATGATGCCGGACACGCCGATGGCGGTCGCCAGATGCGATTTCCCGGACCCCGGACCGCCGACCAGAACCAGATTCTGTGCGCCTTCGGTGAACGTCATGCTGGCCAGTTGCATGACGAGCTGGCGATCGACCGGCGAGCCATCGAAGTCGAAGCCGGCGATGTCCCGATGCACCGGGAACTTCGCCGCGTTCATCTGGTGGCTGACCGAACGCACGGCCCGATCGGCACTCTCGGCCTGCAACAGCCGTTCAAGCAGCCACTGTGAAGACGCCGCCTCGACATTCACCTGTTCGAGCAGTTCGGCCCAGCCGGCAGCCATACCGTGCAGCCGCAACTGTTTGAGTTCGACGATCAGATCACGCATGACCGGCCTCCGGCTGTTGCAGCGCCGGGCGCAGGCCGTCGTAGCGCGATGTGTCGGCCAGCGGCGGTGTCGTCAGCTGTAGCGCCGTATCGATCTTCGGCGGCATCTGCACACTGCGCATGCGCGACAGCACGTTCACCACATGCTCGACGCTGACGCGCCCGGAGGGCGGTGCTTGCTCCAATGCGAGTTCGACTGCAACCACTATGGCATCCAGACCGCTTTCCGGGACCAGCGCCAGAACCTTCGCCATTACCCGGTCACCGCCTGGCTCGCGTAGTAACGCCCGGCGCAGGCGTTGCAGCGGCCCGGGCATATCCAGGAACGGCGCGCCATTGCGCAGTGCGCCGGGCTTGCGCTGGATCAGCGGGATGTAGTGCTGCCAGTCGTAGCGCACCAGACCTTCGTCGGCCAGCCGTTCGTGTTCGGCCACCACGGCGTCATCGCCCACCACAACGACGCGGCCCGGATAGAGCCGCGTGCTGAGCATCTGGCCTGCAAATTCGCATGGCACCGAGTAGCGATTGCGTCCGATCACCACCAGGCAGGTCGACGAGACTCGTGCCGCACGCTCAACATAACCGTCAAACGGTGTCGGCATCGGCATCAGATGGGCGCGCTCCTGCTCGAAGACGTCGGCAACGCTCAGCTCCCGATAGTCCGGATGCTTCACCTGCTCCCACAACGACCGGCACCGGCTCGCCAGCCATGCATTCAGATCAGCGAAACTGCCAAAGCGTTGCGCACGCGCCTCAATCCAGATACGCAGGCGGCTGTCCTGCACGTTCTTCTCGACGACGCCTTTCTCCCAGCCACTGGCGACGTTGCAGAAGTCCGGATCGAACAGGTAGTGCGAACACATCACTGCGAAACGCGGATTGACCGTGCGGCCCTTGCCTTTGTGAACCTTGTCTACGGCCGTCTTCATGTTATCGTAAATGCCCCGGCGGGCCACCCCGCCGAAGGCCGTGAACGAGCGCGTATGGGCATCGAACAGCATCTCGTGCCCCTGGCTCGGATAGGCAACCAGCCAGAACGCCCGCGACGCACATAGCTTCATGTGCGACACCTGCAGCTTGCGGTAAATGCCGCC
>DATMUN010000068.1:0-2283 GCA_035563895.1 Occallatibacter sp.
AGCCGCTCCAGCAGCCGCACCACCGCCCGCCCCGTCTCCGGAAACAGCGTGTCGTTGTAGCAGGTAATAAAAAGAGAAGCCTTCATGAAAAGGAACTCGCAGATGCCCGCTAACCGCGCTTTCGCATCCACCACGATGCTACGCGCGCAGCCCACGCCGCGTCTTGATTCCCATCACAAATCAAAGCAACGCCAGCTCCCACCGACCATCCGTGCCCTATCCATCGCGCAGCGATGGGTGGAAACCAAGCCCCGCACCCCAGCCACAAATCATGGGTGCCCCAGGTCCCTCGCATTTGGGGACCTGGGAAAGCGATCCTGCATCTCAGCCACGACCAACCCCACGCTCAATCACCACCGCCCCGCGAGCGGATAGCGAGCGTCTGCTGCATGCAATGCCCGCACGCGGTACTACACGTCTCTCTGCCAATACACCGAGAACCGCTCGTCCATCACCCGATACTGCGGCCGCAGCACAAAGTCCTTCGCCAGGCCCTTCGTCTTGAACTCCAGCGTCTCACCCGCTTCCTTCTTCACCCAGGCCGCACCTTCGCCCTTGTACCGCGGCAACGGCAGCGGCGGCAGCCGATCCATATCCGGCCCCTGTCCCGCATCGATCATGTCCTGGCTCAGCCCCTCGCGGCCCATGCACGCCACCAGCGTCAGCGGCCCATAAGCCACCGACGTCAGCTCAGGACTTCCCGGCAGAGCCTCCTGCCGCAACGTCATCGGCAGCTCGACGGTCACTGTATCGCCCGGCTTCCAGGTCCGCTCCAGCTTCACGTAGCCATCAGCACCCTTCGCAGCCGCCACATGCTCACCATTCACCGTGACCTTCAGCCCCTCGCACCAGTGCGGAGCACGCACCTTCAGCGCAAACGCCGCCGTCTCCGTGCCTTCAATGCGCAGCGTCGTCCGTTCCTCTTCAGGGAAGTGCGTCTCCTGCACCAGCCGCACCTTCTTCGCGGCCCACTTCACTTCAGACGCAACAAACTGGTTCACGTAGATGCTCGCGTCATCGTGGAAGTACAGCGTGTCCACCAGCTTCGCGTACTCCTCCGATCCCGTGCCCGTGCAGCACAGGTTCGCTTCGTACACATCGCCAAACGTCTTCCATCCACCCGGCACCGTGGGAATGTAATACATCGTCATCGCATCCGAGTTCTGCGTGCCCGCGCGCACATTCCACAGCAGCTTCTCGTAGTAGTCCATCCAGCGCGCCTCAGGCTGCCAGCCAAACAGGTGCCGCGTCAGCTTCAGCATGTTGTAGCTGCAGCAGCACTCCTGCCCGGCAGACGTCAGATGCTTGCCCTCCGTGTCCGGCTCGCTCCATCCCTCGTTCTCGTTCGACGTGCCGCCCGCCGCGTGGCTGTGGTGCTCCACCACCGTATGCCAGAAGTAGTCCGCAATATCCTTGTACCGCGCATCGCCCGTCAGCTCGTACCCGCGCGCGGCTCCTATAACCTTAGGAATATTCGTATTCGAGTGCAGCCCGCCCAGCTTGTCCTCATGCGCCGCCAGCGGCTCAAAGAACTTCTTGTGCTCAAACCGGTAGCCCGCATCCAGATACTTCTTCTCGCCCGTAATCGCGTACAGGTTGAACATCACCTCGTTCATGCCGCCGTGCTCCACCATCTGCACCTTGGCCAGCTCCTCGTCGCTCAACGGCGCAATCCACTTGATCGCCCAGTCCGCCATGCGCTCGCACGTCTGCAGCGCCGTCGGACTCCCGCAATAGACATACATGTCCAGGTGCCCAGCCATGATCTTGTGATACGTGTAAAACGGCGCCCACACATGCTCATGCTTCTTCAACCGGTCGTAGAAGCTCTCCGGATATGCGCCCAGGTAGCCGTTCGGCTGCTGACACTCCGCCAGCATCCCCACCAGCTGCTCCGCCTTCAGCCGCAGCGACTCGTCGCCCGTCGAGGCATACATCAGTGCACACGCCGAGAGGTAGTGCCCGCCCGCGTGGTGCCCTCTCAACTCGCAGTCCGGAGCCTCCCATCCGCCCAGCGGCTGCGCCGTCGAGGGTTTGCCCGCCGTCAACCGAAAACTGTGCGCCAGCCGATCGTTCGGCAGCATGAAGAGATAGATCCGGTTCCGCTCCTGCATCTCTTTCAGATACCCAGAGCGCAGCCGCACCGCCGTCATCTCAAACGGCGCCGCCTTCCACACCACCTTCTCGCGGCTCGCGTGGTCCACCGACCGCGCAGCATCCACCGTTCCATCCTGTCCCAGCGCCCACAGCCCGCGCGGCAACACGCCCGCACCCGCCGCCACC
>DATMUN010000069.1:0-2692 GCA_035563895.1 Occallatibacter sp.
GGATCTCCTGGATCTCTTCGCGCTTCACGCGGTCGAAAGCCCGGTCGTCCAGCACGCGCTGAATCGCCTGCCGGTCCCGCGCCGTGCCGTGGTCAATCGCGTGGATCACCGGCAGTGTCGCCTTGCCCTCGCGCAGATCGCTGGCCACCGGCTTGCCTAGAACCTCTTCCGTGGCAGTAAGATCCAGCACGTCGTCCACAATCTGGAAGGCCAGCCCAACTGAGCGGCCAAAGGTCGCCAGGTTCGTCTCCTGCTCTGCCGTAGCGCCAGCCAGCACCGCGCCCAGCCGCATCGAGCCAGAGAATAAACACGCCGTCTTGCGGAAGATCAGGTCGTAGTACTGCGCCTCGGAGACGGCCTTGCCAAGCAGCTGAATCTGCAGCAGTTCGCCTTCAACCATCTGCTGCGTCAGCTCGATCAGCACGTCCAGCACGCGCAGGCTTTTCTCTTCCAGAGCCACGCGAAACGCCTGCATGTAGAGCCAGTCGCCCGCCAGCACGCACTTCTCGTTGCCCCAGGTCGTGTTCGGAGAGGGCCGTCCGCGCCGCGTATCCGCACCGTCGATGATGTCGTCGTGCACCAGAGTCGCCGTATGCACCATCTCCACCACCGCGCCCAGCCGGATCGTGCTCGGCCCGAAAAACCCAAGCGCATGCGACGCAAGCAGCAGCAGCGAAGGTCGCAGGCGCTTACCGCCGCCCTCGCGCAGATACTCGGCAATCTCCGTCACCGTGCTCACGCTGGAGGCAGCGTCGCGGCCCAACTCCTGCTCGACCGCTACCAGGTCTTCCCGCAGCAGATCGAAAACTTCCCTCGCCGTGCCTGTCGCCAGTGTGCTCACTCTTGTCGCTTCTCGCGCTTTCTCGCGCCCGCGGGCGCTGAACTCAATCCTAATTGGTGCGGTAGTTCGTGAACTGCAGCTCCACACCCAGGTCTTTCCCGCGCAGCAGGGCAATAATCGCCTGCAAGTCGTCGCGGTCTTTCCCGGCTATCCTCACAGTATCGCCTTGGATGCTGGCCTGCACCTTCTTTTTCGAGTCCTTGACGATGCGGACAATGTCCTTGGCCTTCTCTGTCGGAATCCCTTGCTGCAGCGTGATCTTCTGCCGCACGCTCGAGCCCGCTGCCGGTTCCAGCTTGCCGTAGGTTAGATTCTTCAGGCTCACACCACGCTTCACCAGCTTCTGGCCCAGAATCTCCTTGATCGCCTCCAGCTTGTACTCGTTAGCCGAGGCAAGCTGAATCGCCTCGTCGCCTTCCATCGTGATCTCGGAGTGCGAGTCCTTCAGGTCAAACCGCTGGCGAATCTCTTTCACAGCCTGGTCGATCGCGTTGCGGACCTCCTGCAGATCCACCTTGCTTACAATGTCGAATGAATTATCCTGGGCCATCTTTCCCCCGAGCGGCTCGTTTCCCCCGCCGCTGTCACCCTATCAGTGTCCCACGTTTGGCTGGAGCCGAAAAAGCCGCTGGAAGTTTTTCGTTGTGGCGGAATCAATTTCTTCCCGCGACACTCCCATCACCTCGGCCAGCGCCTCCGCCGTCCGTGCCACATAAGCTGGCTCATTGCGCTTGCCGCGCTCCGGCGCCGGAGCCAGCCACGGCGCGTCAGTCTCCACCAGCACCGCGTCCAGTGAGAGCTTCGAAGCCACATCCCGCAGCGCCTGCGCCTTGGGATAGGTGACGTTGCCCGCGAACGACACCAGGAACCCGAGGTCCAGCGAGTGCCGCGCCTGCTCCCATCCGCCGCTGAAGCAGTGCATGATGCCGCCCAGTCCAGTTGGCCGCCAGTGCTCTTCCAGCACCTCGAACAGGTGATCCCACGCGTCGTGCAGCCCGTCTTTCGGGCGGCAGTGGATCAGGATCGGCCGCTTTCTCGCCGCCGCAATCTCCAGCTGCGCAATCAGCTTCTCGCGCTGCAGGTCGTGCGCCGCGCCCTCGTGGTAGTAGTCCAGGCCAATCTCGCCGCAGGCAATCACCTCCGGCTCAGCCAGCAGGCCGTCCAGCTTGGCCAGCGCCGCCGCGTCCGCGTCGCCCGCGTTGTGCGGATAGATGCCCGCGCTTGCGTAGATCTGCGGCATGCCCGGCTGCCCGTTGAACTGGCGGCACAGGTCCAGCGCCTGGTGCATCTCTGAAGGGTTCTCACCCAGCCCGATAGCCAGAACCGTGCCCACGCCAGCTTCAGCCGCGCGGCGCAGCATAGCCTCGCGATCCTCGGCATAGCGTGGACTGTCAATATGTGCGTGGGAGTCGATCAGCAAATCAGATTCCTTCCTTTCGATGCGAAAGCCGCCGTCCTTGGCCGGGCGGCGGCTCTTGAACCCTGCATCGCGCGCGTTACTTCAGCCGCGCGCCCAGCGGAACCTCTTCGAGGAAGCCGGTCAACACCGGCGCGCCGTCCGGCAGCGACGCCGCCAGCAGCATGCCGTTCGACTCAAGCCCACGCATCTTGCGCGGAGCCAGATTCGCGACGATCACGATCTTGCGCCCGATCAGCTTCTCCGGCTCGTAGTACTGCGCAATGCCGGCCAGAATCTGCCGCTTCTCGTAGCCCAGATCCACCTCAAGCCGCAGCAGCTTGTCCGCCTTGGGAACGCGCTCGGCCACCAGCACCTGCGCCACGCGCAGCTCCACCTTGGCAAAGTCATCGATGGTGATCTCCGGCGACCGTCCGCCCGGTGCTTCTGGCGCA